>NZ_WHJF01000092.1:0-27821 GCF_011682185.1 Massilia genomosp. 1 | reverse complement strand
CAGTATCGATTTAACCGGCGCTTCGATTTGTCGACCATCTTGACGCGCCTCTTGTACGCTGCTGTCGCCACGGGCAACCGAACCGAAGCGTGGTGTCGGTTAGCTGAAGATCAGCGCTAATCACCTTCTTTTTTGGTGACTATTCAGCCTCTGGGAGGGGTGTAAAAACCTATTTAAAATCAATGGGTTGCGGCCATCTGAAAACAGCTGAAAAACGCGAAAACCGGGCTTTTTTCATAAAAACTGAGTAAATCGCGGCTTTTTCAAGCGTGAAAATCACGTAACTCATTGATTTGTAAGGGCTGAATAGTTACCTTTTTTGAAACCGAAAATCGCCTCAACACTGATTGACCCGACGACGTCCCACACTGCCGTTCATTCCATTCTCAAGCCGCTGCTGCCGTCGTTGCTGCTGTGCGAGGTGGTCGCCATGCTGTTACATGACGCACTTGACCTCATTGCCCGCCGAACCTACTCGCACCAACCACGTGTGATGAAAACGAAGCAAAGGAAGAATGGACCGAAGCCGCATAAATCGATGGCAAACAAACCATGCTGAATTCAGGCGCTGCTAAGTTCGGTGGATTGCCTGTCAAACCGTCTTTCAAACCACGCGCATACGCCGCATCGGAAAGAATTGCGTTAATGAAAATATCATTCATATTCATAATGTAGCCTTGTTGTAACTATTCAGCCCTTACAAATCAATGAGTTACGTGATTTTCACGCTTGAAAAAGGCGCGATTTACTCAGTTTTTATGAAAAAAGCCGGGTTTTCGCGTTTTTCAGCTGTTTTCAGATGGCCGCAACCCATTGATTTTAAATAGGTTTTTACACCCCTCCCAGAGGCTGAATAGTCACGCCTTGTTTTAATTTATAACTTCAAATTTGCTGTCAAGCGTCCAATATTCGTCCGGCTGGCAAGTACTGTCAAATAGCAACGCGCCTCCGCCCTCTTGGAGGTAAAAATTTCTAGCCAAAAATCCTCCATCCGTGTCGAATACTACATACTTGATCAACACTGATTTATCTCTTTGGTTAATATATTCAAAAATAGTGCTCGTTATCGGCACCGCTTTGTCGCTAATTCGCTTTCTCTCCTGAATAACAACTTTGAGATGCGCCCCTTTTTTGCTCTCCATGTCGGGATCCTTATAGATAACCTGTTGCTTGCATAATAATTTGAACTGTATCGCTCCAATGATTTCATCTGCGACTGGCAGCGGGTAGACAAGGACGATAATAATCGTCGAAATTATCATCCGGTGCGGCGTATCGCCCCCCCGTGTGATACCTTTTGCCGCCCAGCAGAGAACACCGAACCATATCAGCATCAACGCTAAAATATATAAACCCATAACTGCATCATCCCTTCAAATAACCTGCGATTACGACAGATTTTCAGCCAATACTCGTCTCAAACGCAGTCGCCACAAGGACCCGTCGCGACATCAACGTTCACGCAAACTCTCCTGCGTGGCCCGCTGCACCGGCGCCAGCAAATATTCGATAATCCGGCGCTTGCCCGTTTTGATTTCGGCGGTGATATTCATTCCGGGACTTAACGCAACGCGCTTGCCGTCGACCATCAGCGTGGTTTGCATGAATTTCAGCGTGGCCGGATAAAACGATCCCTTCTTTTCGTCGGTCACCGCGTCGGCCGTAAGCACCTCGACTGTCGCGTCCACCGTGCCGTACTTGGTATAAGGAAAGGTTTCAAGCTTTATGTTGGCAATCTGCCCGGCATTGACGAAGCCGATATCCTGGTTGGCGATGCTGACCTGGGCATTCACGCCAACCGTATCGGGCACCACGATCATCAAGGGCTGCGCCGCGGTCACCACGCCGCCGGTCGTATGCACCGCCAGTTGCTGGATGACGCCGGCGACCGGGGCCGTCAGGCGTGTCAACTGTTCGCGCTGCGCTGCCTTGCTGCGGTCGGCGTTCAACTGATGGTGCCTGCTGGCGGCCACCGCGTTACGGTCGTACAGGGCGCGCAAAGTCTCGCTGCGATACGCCGCCTTGGCCTGGATCGACTCGGCCGACGCGGAGCGCGCCTCCGCCAGACGCGCGCGCGCCGTCAGCAGGTCGCGTTCGAGTTCGACGCGCTCGCGGGTCTTGTCCTGGCTGGTGTGGCCCGCCATGAAGCCCTGCCCCACCAGGCGCTTGAAGTCGGCTTCGCGCTCCTGCGCCATCGGCACCGTCACGGTCAGTTTGCCGACATTGGCTTCTTCCGTTTGCACCTCGGCCTGGCGGCGCGCCGTTTCGCTGTCGAGCTTGCCCAACTTGGCCCTGATCTCCTGCCATTCGGCCAGCAGTTGCGCGCGCGTCGCCGCGTCGCCCGCAGGCAGCGATGCGGGCGATGCGGCGCCCGCCGTCAAGCCTTTGAGCAGCGCGGCCGTGCGCTGCTCCTCGCTGATGGCGGCACTCAATTGTTCCGCCACGCTCGAGACATCGGCCGTGGCCGTGGTCGGGTCGAGTTCGACCAGGATTTGCCCGGCACGAACCCGTTCGCCGTCCTTGACGAGCACCCGCCGCACCACACTGTTTTCGAGCGGCTGGATGATCTTGGTGCGCTCGCTGACGATGATTTGCCCCGGCGCGATGGCCACGATATCGACCGTGCCGATAATCGACCACATCAGCGCCAGCAGGAACAGCAGCATCAGGCACCACGCCAGCCGCCTTGGCGCCGGATGGACCGGCGTGTCCTGCAGGCTGATGGCGGCCGGCAGAAACGCCAGTTCGTCGGCAAGGCGGCGCGGTCCGGCCAGCTCGGCACGGTGCGTCCAGGCCGCTTGCAGCACGGTCTTGTAGCGGCTTGCCATCTCCCGGAACGGGTGCGGCAGGGCTTTCGGTTGTTGAGTCTGGGTCATGCCGCACCTCCTTGCGTGGCGTCGTCGATCGGCTTGCCGCCGTCCTGCATGGCGCACAGGTGGGCATACAAGCCCGCCTGGCCGAGCAGGTCGTCATGGCTGCCCTCCTCCACGATACGGCCCTTGTCCATCACGATGATGCGGTTGGCATGGCGTACCGAACTGAGGCGATGGGCGATGATCAGCACGGTGCGGCCCTTGCAGATCAGCGCCATATTGCGCTGGATAATCGCTTCGCTTTCGTAATCGAGGGCACTGGTCGCTTCGTCCAGGATCAGGATGCGCGGGTTATTGAACAAGGCGCGGGCAATCGCCACGCGCTGGCGCTGGCCGCCGCTCAGACTGCCGCCCTGCTCGCCGACGATGGTGTCGTAGCCTTCGGGCAGTTCGCTGATGAAGTCGTGCGCGCCGGCCTGGATGGCGACGTGAATCACCGCTTCAAGAGGCGCCGCCGGGTCGGTGATGGCGATGTTCTCGCGCACGCTGCGATTGAACAGCAAATTATCCTGCAGCACCACGCCGACCTGGCGCCGCAGTTGCGCCGCGTCGATCAGGCTGATGTCGATGCCGTCGACCAGGAGCCTGCCACGCTCCGGGCTGTAGAGCCGCTGTACCAGCTTGGTCAAAGTGCTCTTGCCAGAACCTGAACGCCCGACCACACCGATGATCTCGCCGGCCCGGATATCCAGGCTCAAACCATGCAAAACCGGCCCGGCTTCGGGGCGATAGCGGAACGTGACATCGTCGAGCGTAATGCGGCCCTGAAGGACCGGCAATTGCGCCGCGCTGGCGGGCGCCATTTCGGTACGGGTATTGAGCACATCGCCCAGGCGCGCCACCGAGATGCCGGTTTGCTGGAAATCGGTCCACAACTGCGCCATGCGCATGATCGGTTGCGCCACCCGCTGCGCGAACATATTAAAGGCGACGAACTGGCCCACGGTCAGCGCATTGTCCATGACCAGATGGGCGCCGTACCAGAGCGTGGCGGCATTGACCAGTTTGCCGATCAGGTTGACGCCTTCGTGGGCCACGCTGGCCAGGTTCTGGGTCTTGAATCCGGCCGACACGTAGGCGGCCAGCTGGGCATCCCAGCGCTTCCCGAACGCCGGCTCCAGGGCCGATGCCTTGACCGTCTGGATGGCAGTGACGGTTTCCACCAGCATCGCCTGGTTTTCCGCGCCACGCGCGAACTTGGCGTCGAGCCGTTCGCGCAGCATCGGGACCACGGCCAGGCTCAGGCCGAAGTACAGCGGCAGGCTGACCAGAACGATCAGGGTCAGCGGGACGCTGTACCAGAACATGATTGCAATGAACGCGATGGAGAAAAATACATCGAGTACGACCGTCAGCGCGCTGCCGGTAAGAAAGCTGCGAATGTTCTCGAGTTCGCGCACGCGCGCGATGGAGTCGCCCACCCGGCGCGCCTGAAAATACGACAGCGGCAGCGTGACCAGATGGCGAAACAGGCGCGCACCGAGTTCGACATCGATCCGGCTGGTGGTGTGACTGAGGACGTAAGCGCGCAAGGCCGTCAGCACGCTCTCGAAGATCACCACGACCACCAATCCCGTCACCAGCACGTCGAGCGTGGTGACGCCTTTGTGAACCAGCACCTTGTCCATCACCACTTGGAAAAACAAGGGACTCACCATGCCGAACAGCTGAAGCACGAAGGAGATAAAGAGCACTTCGCCAAACAGCTTGCGATATTTGACCAGGCTTGGAATAAACCAGGAAAAATCGAACTTCGACAGCGTTTCAACCAGCGTCGCACGGCTGGCGATCAAGATCAGTTCACCGGTCCACTCGGATGCAAAGGCTTCCATCGGCACGATGGTCGGGCGGCCGCCATCGGTGCCGGAGAACTCCTGGGAAAGCACCCGTGTTCCATCGCATTGCGCCAGGACGATCACGCGCGGCTCGCCCTGCCCGGAGCGCATCAGCGCCAGTGCCGGAAGCGGCACCAGCGCGAGGCGATCGCTACTCGTCTTCGACAGCTTCGCCTTTAATCCGATCAGCTTGGCCGCACGCAGAAGATCAGCGGTGCTGACGACGTCATTGGCGGAAATACCCAACTGGTGAGCGACACTGGCGGGGTCTGCCGCAATCTGATGGAAACGCGCCAGCGCGCAGAGCGCGACGAGTGGGGCTAGCTGGTTTCGGGGGGGGGGCGCCGGAGAGGGGGGCGGTGGCGGTTTCGTCATCCGAACCATGGCGGTTCGGCGCGGCGCTGGAAAGCGCCGCAGTGGGAGATACGGCAGTCACAAAATATCCATTCTATCGGTGGCCTACTATTAGTAAGCAATTGCGTAATTTACCAGTTTTCCATCAAGAAAAATTTACATTTCAGATATATATTTTTCAGGAATAAAACTTGCCGCATGCAATTTGAATAGCGTTCGCTTTTGCAGCTCCGCAGGATGCCGCTCCAAGCTGGCGCGGTAAACTGGACCATTGACAGGCATGATTTCCGGCCTGCTGGCCTGCCTGCTTGAAAGGATTCAAGGTCTCTTCGATACACCAAGTTGAAAGCAGGCCGTCGCATCCTCATATACAAGCAATAACCCAACTTCCGGTGCCAATATGAACACGCGTCTCCCAAGCTATTTCGTCTCGCACGGCGGCGGCCCGTGGCCGTTCATGAAGCAACAGTACGGCGACACCTACGCCGTGCTGGAAGCGTCGCTGGTCGACATGCGGCGCCAGGTCGGCGATGTCAAGCCGGCCGCGGTGCTGGTCATTTCCGGCCACTGGGAAGAACAGGAGCTGATGCTGTCGTCCGCCGCGCAGCCGCCGATGATCTACGATTACGGCGGTTTTCCGGCCCACACCTACCAGATCAAGTATCCTGCCCCCGGTTCGCCGCAACTGGCCGCACGCGCGGCCGACTTGCTGGCCGCCGCCGGGCACGCGGTCTCGCTCGATGCGCAGCGCGGTTTTGACCACGGCACGTTTTCGATGCTGTATCCGGCGTACCCGGAGGCCGACGTGCCGGTGGTGCAACTCTCGCTCAAACACGGCTTCGATCCGCTGACGCACGTAAAGATCGGGCGCGCGCTGGCGCCGCTGCGCGACGAGGGAGTTTTGATTATCGGCAGTGGCCTGAGCTACCATAACCTGCGCCAGTTCGGGCCGGAAGGCAGGCTGGCGTCGCACCAGTTCGACGACTGGCTGCAAATGGTCCTCAAGCTGCCGCCGTCGGAGCGCACCACCGCCCTGCTGCACTGGGGCCAGGCGCCGTACGCGCGCAACGCCCACCCGCGCGAAGAACACCTGATGCCGCTGATGGTGGCGCTGGGCGCGGCCGAAGCGGAGGATGCGGCGTGCGTGTATCACGAAGACGAATTTTTCGGCCACCTGGCGGTGTCGAGTTTTCGGTTCGGGGAACCGGTGGCGCCGTAACAGCGCCACCGGCCCGGCCTGATCTCGTCAGGTCAGAACTGGTTGCTGCCCTTGACGACCAGGCCACCCTGCGGCTCGGGCAGCGTTTGCATCAGCGTGGCACCGCCAAGACCGGTAATCCGGACCTGCATCGGGCCGGGCGCAATCGCCGTCGGGTAGACGAAGTAGTTGTATTCCTCGCGCTTGACGGCGATCCAGTTGGCGCTGCCGTTCGGACGGATTTCCAGCTTCGTGATCGGCAAGCGGTGGTTGAGCACCTGGATGCCCTGCCAGTAGATGGTGCTGCCTTCCTTGTAGCGGTAGCTGACCGTTCCGGTGGTCTCGCCGGCCACCACGTTCCAGCTGATCGGCACCCTGCCCGCGCTTTTTTCGGCCACTTTGACGAAGGCTTGTTCGCTCAGGTCGATGTCGCCCGGTTTGCACTCCGGGCAGCGGTCGGTGATTCTCACCGTGACCTTGCCTTTGGGGCCGGTGACGGCCACGTACTCGCCGCACGCCGCGCTGTTGGCGTAATCGGTCTGGTTCATGGCGGCGACCATCAGCTTGTCCGGGCTCGCGTCGTAGCTGCAATTGCCCTCGCCCGTTGCGCCGTAAAACGTGCCTTCGCCTTTGTAGGTGGGAGACAGTGCGCCGGGTGATGGCGTTGGCGTTGGCGTTGGTGTCGGCGTTGGCGTCGGGGTCGGGGTCGGGGTCGGGGTCGGCGTTGGCGTTGGCGTTGGCGTTGGTGTCGGCGTCACGGCATCCGTCGCGCAAAAGCCGGCCGCCTCCATCGACGACTTGCCCGCGATGGTTTTGTTCCAATCGAGCCCGCCGGTGAAGACAATCGCGCCGCCGGACTGCTTGCCTACCGCATTCCACAGCGACGTCACCGTGCCGCGTACCGGCATCGAACCGCTCCACTGCACAGCCTCCGCATTCGGATTGAACACCTTCACGATGGCGCAGTAACCGCCTGCCCATGGATTGTTGACGACGTACGTCAGCGAGACCGGCGTGGCCGCCTGGGCGGCGCCGGCGAACAAACCGGCGACGAGGGTTTGACAAATGAGGGTGGGACGCAGCATGAATCGCATGTGGACTCCATTTCGGTTGACGTAATCGGTGGCGCCAGCTCTGGCGCCCTCTGGCGACGAATTCATCAACCGGCAGTCCGGTGCTCAGGACGATCAGTCAACCATCAGCCGCTCTGAAATCGTTTGCACGACCCACGCATTAGGCTTGATAGTTGAACAAAAGTCAATTCTTTGCTGTTCGCTCAGCGGTTCTGGAAGTCGTCGAAGCGCTCGAACAGGTCTTCCAGGATGTCATCCTGATCCATTTTCTGGCCGCTGACCGGACGCAGCCCGGGCGTCATCAAGCTGATCATTTTCTTTTTGCCGATCATGCTGATATTGCCGCCGACATAAGTGAGGAAGAAGATGGCTTTCCATCCGCGTCCGGCCTGCTTTACCGGCGCATCCGGCTTCAGATGCAGCACGATATTGAGAATATCGCCGGGAATCGTCGGAAACGGATTGCCGGCCCAGATCTTGTCGACATCGGAAAATGGCACATACAGGCCGCCTTCATAAGCGACGCCGTCGTCGCTGACGGTGATCACGGTGCGCTTGCCATTCATCGTCAAATGAAAAAACGCCGCTGCGAACATATACACCGCGCAAAAGGACATGATGGCGCCCAGGCCCATGCTGATCTGCTTGACGAAGGAGAAAATGCCGATCACGCCAACGGCGGCGCCCAGCACGATGGCCCAGTAACCAAACGATTTGGAATCGGTATAAGCAATCGGAGGACGCGTTTGATTCATATAGAATCCATTAAAAATGGCGCGAAGTATATCAGTTTAATGAATGACAAGTATTCGCCCGCGCCCCGCTGATAATGCATGGCGTCTTTACATCGCCGCGTTTCACCTTTCCCTTCCGTAAATACCTCGTCGAACTATTTCTTGTAAATCCGGGGCCTGATGCCGGCGGCGCTGCGCGCTATAATCGCTGCATGCAAATACACAAGCAAGCATGCGCCGCGCTCGTCCTGTCCGTGGCGGCAGCGTCGCCGCCGGCCGCCGCCGCCAGGGCCAAGCCGGTTGTCACGGCGGCCGTCGCCCCCGCCGTGCGCCCCTTCGTGCCGCGCTTTGCGCGCGTCGAACAATCCGCCGAGCCGGTCTCGTTCGACGCATGCGAAAAGCCGTATTATCCCAACGACTCGGTGCGGGATAACGAAACCGGCACGGTCAACGTCTGGTTCAAGATTGCCGCGGATGGGATGATCCTGAAAAAGTCCATCGCACGCGGCAGCGGGTTCCGCAAGCTCGACAACGCTGCACTGGCCGGTTTCCTGACCTGCAAATTTCGCCCGGCGACGATCAATGGCAAGCCTGTGCGCGGCTATGGCGGAAGCCGTTTCGTCTTCTCGCTCGAATGAAGCACATTCTCGCCCTGGCGCTCTGCCTGCCCGTGTGCGCCGTCGGGGCGGAGCAGCGCGCGCTGACATCGTTTCATTGTGAATCGCGCAATTCGGCGGAGCGGCCGGGCCTGCGGGCGCATGCCATGGCGCCCCTCACCGGACTGGCCGTCAAGCATGGCCTGATGAAGGCCGACCTGGCCAATGTGGATGCCATCCAAACCCTGGCACTGGTTCAATTTAGCCGTGAACGTTTTACCGAATCGGCGGCCACGACGAAGATCGTGAGCGGCATCTGGGAGCGACAGAAGCCGTCGGTCGAACTGGCCGCGCGCATCAGGCAACAGGCCCAACGATATCATCGGCAAACCGACTGCGACGGCGCCCGAACCTTGTACAGCATCGCCCTGGGCATGGCGTCCGGGTCCGCCGGTGACCGCCATCTTGTCACCATCGGCATCATGAGCGACCTGACCAAGCTGTATCGCGTCAACAGGCAGGCGTCGCAGGCCGCGCCGCTGTATCAACGGATGGCGGCCGCGCTGGCGGCCGCGCCGGCGCTCGGCGCGCAAGAGCCGGCGCTGTACCTCGACCTGGGCGATCTGGCCTACCGCTACCGCGCTTTCGACATGGCGGAGCACTACGCGCGCACGGCGCTGCGCCATATCGACAGCGGCGCGGCGGCGCACGCGGGCGCGTTGATCGGCGCGCTCAATGAACACGCCGCCGCGCTGTACGCCCTGGGGCGCATGGACGAGGGCGACAAGCAGCGCGAGCGCGCCCGCCAGTTGTTCGCGGCCACCGGCCGCAAGCGCGAGGTAGCGGCTTTGTCGCCGCTGGAGCACGAGGGCGGCGTGCTCGCCCTGTACCGGCGCGGCGACCTCGCGGGCGCCATCGGGAAGATGGACGAGCAGTTGCGCGCGGCGCAGGCGAAGCAAGCGGGCCTGGCGGGAGCCTTGACTCGCCTTGAGAGCGCTCCCGCGAGTGCGGCGGCCGATGGCGAACCGGCGCGGCAACGCGCCCTCGATGCGGCGCGCAGCGAGATGTTCACGCAGCAAAATGACCTCATTTTCCTGCTGATTTCATCGGGCGAGCTGTATTACAGCCAGCAAGGGCTGGACCAGGCGGAGGCGCAGTATCGCCGCGCCCTGGCATTGTTGAAAGATAGAAAGTCGGACAACTCGCCCCTGGTCGGCCATGCCTCGTATGGCCTTGGCGTCCTGCTGCGCTCCAGGGGCATGCTGGCGCAAGCCGAGCAGCTCCAGAGAAGCGCGTACGCGATCGCCGAACAGGACTTGGGCGCCGATCATCCGAACGCGCTCGAGGCACGCCTCGAACTGGCGGACCTGGCGGCCGCGCAGGGCAAGCTGGCGCAAGCGGGCGAGCATTACACGGCGCTGGTGGCAATGGCCAGGCAACACGCCGGCGGCGCGCGGGATGACGCCATGCTGGTGGCCAGCTTGAACAGCCTGGCGGCGCTGTATGCCCGCCAGGGCAGGAACGCCGCAGCCAGGGCCATCAAAGCGGAGCTGGCGACCTTGAACAGCGCCAAATAGGCGCAGCGCCAGGACAATGGTGCTTCAGCGCTGTTGAAACGCCTCGAAGCGGCCGAACAATTCGGCGCTGACGTCGTCGTCGTTCTGCCTCTTGCCGCCCATGATGCGCAAGCCCGGGGTCATGAAGCAAAACATCCTGCGCTTGCCGACGAAGCTGATATTGCCGTACACATGCGACAACATAAAAGACCTGCGCACGCTGCGCCCGCCCTGTTTGACCGGCACTTCCGGCCCCACGTCAAAGATAATCGACAGGCACTGCACCGGCATCTGGCCGAATTGCTCCATCACGGTGATGTTCTCGACATCGCGGAAAGCGACAATAGTGCCATCGGCAAAACTGACGCCCTCGTCGCCGACCGTCATCGACGCCTGCTTGCCATTGCTCGCAAACTGGCAAATGCACATCACGGCGGCCCACACCCCGAGCGCCAGGAAAAAGGCCGCAAAGCCCTTCTCGCCTTCACTGAGCGCGCGCGCGCCCAAGGCGATGACGATCGCGCTTGACGGCAGCAACATCCATGCAAGCTGCCTGGTGTCGGTATAGATCGTAGGGGGACGCGCTGCATGCATGGGAAGCTCCATTCGAAAGCCCTTCCGGATTTCCCGGACAAGGCGATCATGAGTCAGGTACCGCGCTTGCCGCGCGCCGAATTGGCCGCTTTTTCGGCCGCGACTGCCGCTGCCTTGGCCGCCTTGGCCGCCATCTCGTCCGCGTGCTGGGCCAGCCGCACGGCGCGCGTTTCCGGCGTTTCGAGGCTGATGCGCCCGAGCGCGCCGGTGCGGTAATCCTGCAGGAAGATGTGCGAGGCTTTTTCGAAATCGAGGTCGCCGCCCTTCTGGCGGTAGCCGCGCCGCGCCGCCACGCCTTCGACCACGGCGATGCCGTCCATGCCGTCGGTCTTGAAGCCATAGCGCGCGGTGAGCAGCGCCGGATAGCGCGCCAGCAGTTCGTCGGCCAAAAACACCGCCACTTCATCTTCGATGAGGGCGTTCGAGCCGATGGCGTGGCTGGCGGCGAGCATCAGGCCATCGCTGGCGAGCGCGATTTTCGGCCACAGCATGCCGGGGGTATCGACCAGGATGATGTTCTTGCCGAGGTAAAGCTTCTGCTGCATCTTGGTCACGGCCGGCTCGTCGCCCACCTTGGCCACCTTCTTTTTCAGCAGCGCGTTCATGAGCGTCGATTTACCGACGTTGGGAATACCCATGATCATGATGCGCAGCGGCTTGGTCGGCACGCCGCGGTGCGGCGCCAGCGACTGGCACAGGTCCGGGATCTTGGCCACGTCGCCCGGCTTCTTGGTGGTCATGGCGTAGGCGGTCACGCCTTCCTGGGCGTTGTAGTAGGCGCTCCAGGCGGCGGTGGCGGCCGGATCGGCCAGGTCGACCTTGTTGAGGATCTTGAGGCAGGGACGCTGGCGGAACAGGCGCAGTTCCTCGACCATGGGGTTGCAGCTCGCCTCGGGCAGGCGCGCGTCGAGCACCTCGATCACCAGATCGGTGTTCTCCATCTGTTCGGCCGCCTTCTTGCGGGCGGCGTTCATGTGGCCCGGGTACCATTGTATCGACATGCTGTGCTTTCGGAATTCTCGTTTAAGGCGCTATTTTACCGGGGGCTGGCCCGGTGCGCCGTAAATCGGGCGAATGCGGCTACTCCAGCTCGGCCAATACCTTGATATGCGCCGCCACGCTGCGCCCCAGCGCCGACAGGTTGTAGCCCCCTTCCAGGCAGCTGACGATGCGCCCTTGCGCGTACAGGCGCGCCACGGTCATCACTTCGCGCGTGATCCAGGCGTAATCGGCTTCGACCAGGCCCATGCCGCCGACATCGTCCTCGCGGTGGGCGTCGAAGCCGGCCGAAATGAAGATCATCTCGGGCTTGAAATCGTGCAGCGCCGGCAGCCAGTGCTCGGTGACGAGCTTGCGCACCACGTCGCCGCCGCTGCGCGCGGGCACCGGAATGTTCACGCAGGTGGCCGTTTGCGGTTCCGGCTCGGTGTACGGATAAAACGGATGCTGGAAAAAACTGGCCATCAGCACGCGCGGATCGTCGCGAAACGATTCGGCGGTGCCGTTACCGTGATGGACGTCGAAGTCGATGATCGCCACCCGCGCCAGGCCGTGCGAGTCGAGCGCGTGGCGCGCGGCGATGGCCACGTTGTTAAACAGGCAGAAACCCATCGGCTCGGTCGGCAGCGCGTGGTGGCCGGGCGGGCGGATGGCGCAGAAGGCGTTGGCGATGCTGCCTGCGATGACCGCGTCGGTGGCGGCCAGCGCGGCGCCGGCGGCGCGCAGGGCCGCCTGGTAGCTGTGCGAACAGAGCGAGGTGTCGCCATCGAGCGGATACACAGCGCCTTCGGTGGTGGGCGTATTGTCGCGCACCAGCGCGATCGCTTCCAGGGTGTGATTGCGGCCGATGGCGGGAATGTCGGCCAGCGGCGCCTCGCGCCGCTCGACCAGGCCATCGATGCGGGCCAGGATCAATTGGTCTTCGATCGCCTGCAGGCGCGCGGGCGACTCCGGATGCCATTCGCCCATGTCGTGGCGGCTGCAATCGGGGTGGCTGTAAATGGCTGTGCTCATGTGCGTGATTTCATTAGCGGCGTCATCAATGTTGCACCGGAAACGCCGTTCTCGCATAGAATCTTGGAGAAACGGGTCGTGATGACGCAGTAGTGGTGCCGAAGGCGCTAATCTACCATGCCGTGCCCCACGCCGGTGCGCACGACCACCCACCGCACACTGTAAAGATAACCGCCATGTTCAACAAGATGCACGCCGTCGCCCGCCAGGTCAGCCAGATTGTCGTCGGCAAGGACTTGCAGGTGCGCCAGGCGCTGACCTGCCTGCTGGCCAACGGCCACCTGCTGATCGAAGACGTGCCCGGTGTCGGCAAGACCACCCTGGCGCACGCGCTGGCGATCTCGCTGGGCCTCAAATTCAACCGCGTGCAGTTCACCAGCGACCTGCTGCCGGCCGACGTGGCCGGCATTTCGGTGTACGAACGCGAAAAAAACGGCTTCGTGTTCCATCCGGGCCCGATCTTCACGCAAGTGCTGCTGGCCGACGAAATCAACCGCGCCACGCCCAAGACCCAATCCGGGCTGCTTGAAGCGATGGAAGAGCGCCAGGTGACCGCCGACGGCGTCACGCGCGCCCTGCCGGCCCCGTTTTTCGTCATCGCCACGCAAAATCCGCTGCACCAGGTGGGCACCTTCGCGCTGCCCGAGTCGCAGCTGGACCGCTTTTTGATGTGCCTCTCGCTCGGCTACCCCGACGCCGCCGCCGAACGCGCGCTGCTGATGGGCGAGGACCGCCGCAGCATGCTCAAGACCTTGCCGGCGGCCATGCAGCCGGCCGAACTGACGGTGGCGCAAAAGGCGCTGCGCGAGATCCACACCTCGGCCTCGCTGATCGACTATGTGCAGGCGCTGGCCCAGGCCTCGCGCCAGAACGGCATGTTCGCCGAAGGCTTGTCGCCGCGCGCCGCGATCGCGCTGCTGCAGGCCGCGCGCGCCTGGGCCGCCATGGAAGGGCGCGACCATGTGGTGCCGGAAGATATCCAGGCGGTGCTGGTGCCGGTGTGCGCGCACCGCCTGCGTCCCTTGAAGTCGGCGCACGGGGTGGCGCTGGCCAGCCGCGACCTGGTCCTGCAATTGCAGAAATCGGTTCCGGTGTGAGGCAATGGCCGCCTTGCTGACACGTTTCATTCCCGCCTCGCTACGCGCCAAGGCGGACACCTGGCTGTTCCAGAAGCGCGGGGTCGACCCGGGCGAAACCTTCCTGGCGCAGCGCCGCGTGTTCATCCTGCCCAGCGGCGCCGGCATGGGATTCGCCGCGCTGATACTGACCTTGTTGATCGGTTCGATCAACTATTCGCTCGGCCTGGGCTTTGCGCTGACCTTCACCATGGGCACCTGCGCCATGGTCGACATTTTCCTGACCTATAAAAACATGGCGCACCTGCACCTGCGCCCGGGCCGCGCGCAGCCGGTGTTCGCGGGCGAAGTGGCGCAGTTCGAACTGCACGTGGTCAACCGCACCAAGCTGGACCGGTATGCACTGTGGATCGACTTCATCGAGGCCGGCGAAGCGCGCCACGTCACCGACGTGGCGGCCGGCGCCAGCAGCGCGGTGATCCTGTCGGCGCCGAGCCTCGAACGCGGCTGGCTGGCGGCGCCGCGCATCCGCCTGTCCACCCGGTTTCCGCTCGGCCTGTTGCGCGCCTGGAGCTACTGGCAGCCGGACCTGTCCGCCCTGGTCTATCCCTTCCCCGAAGAAAACGCGCCGCCGCTGCCGATCTCGGGTGTCGAGAGCGCCGACGGCCACGGCCACGCCGGCCACGACGACTTCGCCGGCATCCGCAGCTACCAGCCGGGCGATCCGATGCGCCACATGGCATGGCGCCAGATCGCGCGGCTCGACCCGGCCGACGGCGGCCAGCTGGTGACCAAGCATTTCGAAGGCGGCGCGATCGATGAGCTGGTACTCGACTTCAATGCCATGCCCACCTTCATGAACCTGGAGCTGCGCTTGTCGCGCATGACGCGCTGGGTGCTCGACGCCGAACAGCGCGCCCTGCCCTACGCGTTCCGCATCGGCGCCATCGATTTCGAGGCCTCCAGCGGCGAAGCGCACCAGGCGGCCTGCCTGCGCGCGCTGGCCCTGCACGGCCTGGGAGAGGCGCCATGAGCGCGCTCAAGACCAAGGCGCCAGGCGCGGGCATGAGCGGCCTGCTCGCCCAGCTACCGCGCGACAAGGCCGACACCCTGCTGCTGCTGGTGGCGGCCTTGATGGTGCTCTCGCCCCATGCCGGCCACCTGCCGCTGTGGGTGTCGGCCCTGTGCGGCCTGACCTTGCTGTGGCGCGCCATGGCCACCCTGCGCGGCACGCGCATGCCGTCGGCGCTGTTGCTGCTGCCGCTGTCGGTGGCGGCCATGGCGGGCGTGTTCATGAGTTACAAGACCCTGTTCGGGCGCGACGCCGGGGTGGCCATGCTGGTGCTGCTGGTGGCCTTCAAGATGCTGGAAATGCATGCGCGGCGCGACCTGTTCGTGGTGATCTTCCTGTCGTTCTTCCTGGTGCTGACCAATTTCTTTTACTCGCAGAGCATTGGCACGGCCTTGATGATGGTCGCCTCGATCATTGCGCTGCTCACCGCGCAGCTGTCGTTCCAGTTCACCGGCGCGGTGCCGCCGCTGGGCCGGCGCCTGTGGATGGGCGCGCGCGTGTTCCTGCTGGCCGCGCCGCTGGCCATCGTGCTGTTCGTGCTGTTCCCGCGCATCCAGGGGCCGCTGTGGGGCATGCCGAGCGACGCCCAGGGCGGGCGCATGGGCCTGTCGAACAGCATGGCGCCGGGGAATATGTCGAACCTGGCGCAGTCGGACGATCCGGTGTTCCAGGTGCGCTTTCTCGATCCGCCGCCATCGAAGGCGCAGCTGTACTGGCGCGGCGTGGTGCTGGGCGAGTTCGACGGGCGCACCTGGACCAAGCTGCGGCGCGCGCCGCGCCGCGTGGCCGAGGAAATTTCGATGAGCGTGCGCGGGCCGGCGATCCGCTATCAACTGACCCTGGAGCCCTCGTCGAACAACTGGCTGTTCGCGCTCGACCTGCCGGACCGCCTGCCGGCCCTGGACGGCAATCCGGCGCATGTGTCGAACGAGATGGAACTGTCGGCCAGTTACGCGCTCGACAAGCGCGTGCGCTACGACATGAGTTCGCACATCGATTACAGCCTCGGCGCCACCGCCGAACTGGCCGAGCGCGCGCGCTGGCTGGACCTGCCCGCGGGCTTTAATCCGCAGGCGCTGCTGATCGGCGCCAGCATCGGCCAGACGGTGCGCAATCCGGACGAGCGCGTCCGTTCAGTCCTGACGATGTTTACCACGCAACCGTTTTCGTACACGCTGCAGCCGCCGCTGCTGGGGCGCGACTCGGTCGATGACTTCCTGTTCAAGACACGCGCCGGCTTTTGCGAGCACTACGCCAGCGCCTTCGTGGTGCTGATGCGCGCCGCCGGGGTGCCGGCGCGCGTGGTGATGGGCTACCAGGGCGGCGAATTCAATCCCATCGACGGCTTTTTGGCGGTGCGCCAGTCGGAAGCGCACGCCTGGGCCGAAGTCTGGATCGCCGGGCGTGGCTGGCTGCGGGTCGACCCCACCGCCGCCGTGGCGCCGGAACGGGTGCAGCGCGGCCTGTCGAGCGCGCTGGCGCAAAATCCGCCCGCTTTTGCCGGCCTGGGCGGGCTGCTCGGCTTGAGCGGCGAGCGCAACGCCTTGCTCGAACAACTGCGCTTTCGCCTCGACGCCGTCAACAATGGCTGGAACCAGTGGGTGCTGAACTACACGCCGGAACGCCAGAGCGGCTTGCTCGAGAGCCTCAAGCTCGGCCTGGCGCACTGGCGCAGCCTCGCCATCCTGGCCGCCATCGGCGCGCTGTCGCTGCTGTGGCGCGCCGTACGGCTGCGGCGCGGGACGGACCCGGTCGATGCGCTATACTCGGCCCTGTGTCGAAGGATGAGCCAGCTTGGCATGGCGCGCGCCGCCGACGAAGGCCCCAACGCCTACGCCGCCCGGCTCGCGCAAGGCAGGCTGGCGCAGGACAAGATCGCCGCCATCAAGCGCTTCCTGGCCCTCTACAGTACACACAAATACAGTGCCCGGCCGCCCGCTCCCGGGCTCGCCTCCACCCTGAAAAGTTTGCTGAACAACATTTAATGAAATTTACTACTCTCTTGCTGGCACTTGCCGTGTCGGCAAGTCCCCTGAGCCAGGCTGCGCCTGCCAAACAACCCGGCAAGAAAAGTGTCCAGTCCAAGGCCGGGGCCAAGGCCAAGGCCGGGGCCAAGGGCGCGCGCAAGGCCGCCGCTTCCGTGGCCGTGCCAGCCGCTGTGGCCGGCGCCGCGCTGACGGCGGCCGAGGCCGGCGACGCCGTCGTCTTCAGCGAATCGGAGGCGGTCAACGCCTTCGCCGACGAAGTGGCGCTGCGGCACGGCTTTCCGCGCGCCGAGCTCGCTGCGCTGATCGGCCAGATCCGCTACATCGATACCGCCGTCCAGCTGGTCAAGCCGGCGCCCAAGGGCAAGCCCAAGAACTGGCAGAATTACAGCCGGGTGACGATCGAGCCGGTCCGCATCAAGGCCGGCCTGGCGTTCTGGAACCAGCACGCCGCCGTGCTGGCGCGCGCCGAGGCCGAGTATGGGGTACCGGCCGAAATCATCGTCGGCATCATCGGCGTGGAGACCATCTACGGGCGCCAGACGGGGCGCTTCCGCGTGCTCGACGTGCTCACCACCCTGGCCTTCGCCTATCCCGAGGCGCCCAACCGGGCCGCGCGCATGGCCTTCTTCCGCGGCGAGCTGGAAAACGCGTTGGTGCTGGCGCGCAAGTCCAATATCGCGCCGCTCTCGATGCTCGGTTCGTTTGCCGGCGCCATCGGCATGCCGCAGTTCATGCCCGGCAGCGTGCTGGCCTACGGGGTCGACTACGACAACGATGGCCGCATCGACCTGCGCGGCTCGGCGGTGGACGCGATCGGCAGCGTGGCCAGCTTCCTGGTCCAGCACGGCTGGCAGGCCAAGCAGACCGGAGCGCTCGTGTATCCGGCCAGCGTGTCCGAGGACCGGGCGTGGGAAAGTTTCCTTAACCAGGGCCTGACGGCCAAGTTCCGTGCCGACGACTTGCGCGCGGGCGGTGTCAGCACCAGCGCCGTGTTGCCTGCGAACCAGCGTTTTGGCCTGATCGACCTGCCCAACGATCCCGACCCGACCGAGTACCGCATCGCCACCGATAATTTTTTCGCTATTACGCAATACAACCGTTCTTACTTCTACGCCATGTCGGTGATCGAATTAGGCCGCGCAATCCGTCAAAACCGGCCTGGACAGGCTCTTGCCTCAGCGGAAACTTTGTAAAAGAATGTAACGACCAGAGCATGTTTTCGGGCCGATTGTGACGCGCACAGCGGGTGCGCGCGGGTCCCGCGTATGCCGCCGCATATCCATTCGTGCCCCATAGAAATGCCTCTTGCGTTAATATACTCAGAAACATGTTGCTAATAAGCCAGTTCTCTTTAGAATTGTGCGGCGGATGCATCTAAATTGTCTTACACTTAAGTTTTCTGGGAAAACAATTAGTTTTTCGGTGATTTTGTGAGAGAATTGCAATGCGGCTATGTTGCGATCAGACAACACAACCGACATCATTTTGTAATCTGTTATTGCTTATCGGTATTAGATTACAAAACGTTGTACAATTGTGTATATTTTTTAAAAAGTGTTACCCAAGATAAATTCGCAAGCGCACTTCGACGGTGGTTGACCAGCAGCGAGAGCTCCGCGTGTTTGACTTAGCAGCACCACTCACAATAGGAATTATTGACATCATGACAAACCAAGTCGGCATTGATATGAACAGCGATTCGGACTCCGATGATCTGCTGCAATACAACCCAAATCGTTTACTCGACACGCTGATTGAAAATCTGCGTCTCAAGAACGATGCGGCCCTGTCGCGCGCGCTGGAAGTGGCGCCGCCAGTGATCTCGAAGATCCGCCACCACCGCCTGCCGGTCGGCGCCTCCCTGCTGATCCGCATGCACGAAGTGAGCGACCTGTCGATCCGCGACCTGCGCTACTTGATGGGCGACCGCCGCAACAAGTTCCGCATCAGCGACAAGCAGTTCAAGCCAAAAGAAGGCGATCCAGCGTAATCGCCGGATCGGTCCGGCCGCGCCGAACAGGCCGCGCCGGATAAGCCCGTGCCTTGCCCTGTGGGGGGCGGCGCACGGGAAGCACAAAAACGCCTTCCACCATGAACGGGTCCGCCCCGTTCGCGGTGGAAGGCGTTTGTTTTTGCGTCACGCACTTGCGTCACGCGCTTGCGCCGCGCGCTTGCGCCACGCGCTTGCGCCGCGCGCTTGCGCCGCGCCGGGTTTATGCGGGGAACACGCCGGTCGACAGGTAACGGTCGCCGCGGTCGCACACGATGAACACGATGGTGGCGTTTTCCACGGTCTGCGAGACGCGCAGGGCGATCTCGCAGGCGCCGGCGGCCGAAATGCCGCAGAAGATGCCCTCTTCGGCCGCCATGCGGCGCGCCATCTGCTCGGCCGCGGCCTGGCTCACGCTCTCGACCTGGTCGACGCGCGCCTTGTCGAAAATTTTCGGCAGGTAGGCTTCGGGCCACTTGCGGATGCCGGGGATCTGCGAGCCGTCCTCGGGCTGGGCGCCGATGATCTGGACCGCCGGGTTTTGCTCTTTTAAATACTGCGACACGCCCATGATGGTGCCGGTGGTGCCCATGGCGCTGACAAAATGCGTGACGCCGCCATTGGTGTCGCGCCAGATCTCGGGACCGGTCGACTCGTAGTGGGCGCGCGGGTTGTCAAGGTTGCCGAACTGGTCGAGGATGATGCCCTTGCCGTCGCGCTGCAGCTGCTCGGCCATGTCGCGCGCGTATTCCATGCCGCCGGTCTTGGGCGTGAGGATGATCTGGGCGCCGTAGGCGGCCATGCTCTGGCGCCGCTCGATCGACAGGTACTCGGGCATCAGCAACAGCATCTTGTAGCCGCGGATCGCCGCCGCCATCGCCAGCGCAATGCCGGTGTTGCCGCTGGTCGCTTCAATCAGGGTATCGCCCGGCTTGATCTGGCCGCGTTCTTCGGCGCGGCGCAGCATCGACATGGCGGCGCGGTCCTTGACCGAACCGGCCGGATTGTCGCCTTCCATTTTGCCGAGGATGATGTTGTTGCGCGCGGCTGCGTCGGCGCCCGGCAGGCGCACCAGGCGCACCAGCGGGGTATTGCCGATCGTATCTTCGATGGTCATGTAAGGCATGGGTTACTCTTTGCGGTTCGACAAAACATCATTCTAATCCACGACGCCCTGGTCCGTATGAGACGGGTCAGCTTGCTGTAGTTTGCCCTGGCTTGCTGCTAGACTGAGGGTTGACCACCTTCCCATAGCGAACCGCCCATGAGCACCCTGCCCGCCCCCGACTTCATCCCCGACAACAGCATCCAGGAGCGCGCCCAGAGCTCGCTGAGCAAGTACGAGACGCGCCGCGACCAGATCTTCCCGGTCCTGACCGGCGCCGAGATCGCGCGCCTGCGCCGTTTCGGCAGCGAGGGGCACTGGGACGACGGGCAAGCCATTTTCGTCGCCGGCGGCGGCAACCCCGGCATGATGATCATCCTCTCGGGCCGGGTGCGCATCAGCCAGTGCGACGGCATGGGCAACAGCCACACGATCGTCGAACACGGGCCGGGCCACTTCACGGCCGACGTGGGCCAGTTGTCGGGCAGCCCGGCGCTGGTGAGTGCGCACGCGGCCGGCACGGTCGAGGCCTTGATCGTCACGCCCGAAGCGTTGCGCGCGCTGGTGGTGGCCGAGGCCGAGCTGGGCGAGCGCATCATGCGCGCACTGATCCTGCGGCGCGTGGGCCTGATCGAAGCCGGCACCAGCGCGCCGGTGCTGGTCGGCCCGGCCGGCAGCGCCGACCTGTTCCGCCTGCAGACCTTCCTGACCAGCAACGGCCATCCGCACATGGTGCTCGACCCGGCCACCAGCCCGAACGCCGAAGCGCTGATCCGCATGTACCAACCCGGCCCGCACGAACTGCCGCTGGTGGTGTGCCCGGACGGCGTGGTGAAAAAAAATCCGAGCCTGGCCGAACTGGGGTACTGCCTCGGCATGCTGCCCGACCTCGACCCGGACAAGGTGTACGACGTGCTGGTGGTGGGCGCCGGCCCGTCCGGCCTGGCGACGGCGGTGTATGCGGCGTCGGAAGGCCTGTCGGTGCTGGTGGTGGAAAACCGCGCCTTCGGCGGCCAGGCCGGCGCCAGCGCGCGCATCGAAAACTACCTGGGATTCCCGACCGGGATTTCGGGGCGCGCGCTGGCCGGGCGGGCGTTTGTGCAATCGCAAAAATTCGGCGCGCAGGTGGCCATTCCGGCCGCCGCCGACAAACTGCTGTGCGACCAGTATCCGCTGCGCCTGTCGCTGGCCGATGGCGGGCAGGTACAGGCGCGCGCGGTGGTGCTGGCCTGCGGCGCGCGCTACCGCAAGCCGGACCTGGCCGACCTGGCCGCGTACGAAGGCTGCGGCGTGTATTACTGGGCCTCGCCGCTGGAAGGACGCCAGTGCCAGGGCGAGGATGTGGTGCTGGTCGGCGGCGGCAATTCGGCCGGCCAGGCGGCCGTGTTCTTGTCGGGGCACGCGAAGACGGTACACATGCTCATTCGCGGCGAGGGGCTGGCGGCGAGCATGTCGAGCTACCTGATCGAGCGGATTGCGGCGACGCCCAATATCGTGCTGCACACGCATACCAGCTTGACCAGGCTGGAAGGCGACGGGCAACGCCTGAGCGGCGTGCGCTGGCAGCATCGCGACGAGCAGGAAGAAAGCCACGTGGTGCGCAGCGTGTTCCTGTTCGTGGGGGCCGATCCGAATTCGGGCTGGCTGGGCGATTGCGGCGTGCAGGTCGACCAGCATGGGTTCGTGATGACCGGGACCGATGTGATGATGGCGCGCTGCCGGGTGACGGGGCAGATGCTCAACCCGGACGGCTCGCTGCACGGGAACCTGGAGACCACGGTACCGGGCGTGTTTGCGATCGGGGATGTGCGGGCCGGGTCGACCAAGCGCGTGGCCGCGGCCGTGGGAGAAGGCGCGGCGGTGGTGGCGCAGTTGCATGCATATCTGGCGGTGAAGTAGGCGCTGTTATTTGCGTCGCCAGCTCCGTCGTTCACGCTACCACCACCGTCGTTCCCGCTACCACCACCGTCATTCCCGCTACCACCACCGTCGCTTGCGCTACCACCGTCGTTCCCGCGCAAGCGGGAACCCAATTTTGTGCCGCAGCCACTGGCTGATCTACGAGATTGGGTTCCCGCCGAGTGCCGCCTTGGCGCGGGAACGACGGTGGAGTTTTTTACCTGAGCGGCGCCGGATACGTCGCCACGCTCACATTGCCATCCTTGTCCACCGCCTGCACCCCGAAGAAGTAGCTATCCTTCGACAGCTTGACGGTTGCCTCGGTCACATTCCCCACAAACAAAGCTCCCTGCCACTGCGCGGCCGTGGTGTCGCGCCAGACGATGCGGTAGCCGGCCAGGTCAGGCTCGCCGTTGGCCTGCCATACCAGCGACGAATCGTTTTCCAGCTTCGCGGTGCGCATCTGCACCTTCTGCGGCGCGGCCGGGGCCAGCGCCAAGGTCGCCAGCGCCGCCGCATTCACCCGCGCCACGTTGGCGATGTAGTTGTAGTCGTTGAACTCGGGCAGGTCGCCATACTGCAGCGCGCCTTCCTTGCGCACGTTCTGGTGCTGGTGCGTGAAGTCTTCGTTCGGCTCCGTGAAGCGCAGCGCCGCATAACCGCGCTCCAGGAACGGCATATGGTCGCCCCCGCGCAGGTAACGGTCGCGCCGCTGGATCACATTGACCGTAAACCCGGGCACGTAACGCTCCCCCACTTCCTTCACATGGCGCGCCAGCTGGCGCGAGGTGGAATCGTTTTCGCCGCCGGTCGCCAGCAGGGCGCGATTGCTGTCGCTGTTCTCTTTGGTCGCCGGGATCGATTCGGCGAACAGGCGCACCTGCCTGTCATCGACGCGGCCATCGTCGGCGCGCGAGCTGCCGATGATATCGTTGGTGAACATGCCTTGCAGGTTCAGGTTCTTGAGCCTGGCCTGTTCGGCCCAATGCGCCGCGCCCAGCAAGCCCTGCTCCTCGGCCGCCACCGCCATGAAGACGATGGTCGCGTCGAACTGGTGGCGCGCCATCACGCACGCCATTTCCATGACGGCGGCGGTGCCGGAAGCGTCGTCGTTGGCGCCGGGCGCCTCGCCGCTGGCGTCCATGATCTCGGTATTGCGCGAGTCGTAGTGGCCGCTGACGACGTAGATGCGTTCCTTCGACGCCGCCTGCGTGCCGGGCAGGGTCGCGACCACGTTGACGATCTCGGTCGGACGCGAAATGCGCGCCGACACCGGCGTGACGTGGCTGTCGAAACTCACTTGCAGTCGCCCGCCGGCGGCGCCGCCGCAGCGTTCCAGCTCCATCTTGATCCAGCGCCGCGCGGCGCCGATGCCGGCCGTCTCCGAGACCGTATCGGACATGGTGTGGCGCGTCTTGAAGCCGACCAGTTTGCGCACATGCGCTTCGATGCGCTGCGGCGAAATAGCGGCCACGATTTTATCGACCTGGGCCTGGCGGCGCGCAAGGTCGGGGCTTGCCGGAGCGGCGGCGCAGGCGCCGGAAGCGACGGTGGCGATCAGGGTGGCAAGCAGGGGTGTGGTGAACGGAACAGATGCCATGAGAGGTCCTTTGCGACGGCGACAGTTAACTATGCGTCGTTATCTTCTCACGACCCTGCGCGCGCAAGTGCGTCCATACAGCGAAAAAACCACGCTCGCGCAAGCTGCGTCCATGAAAAAAACCCGCGGCGTTGGCGGCGGGTTTTTTGGCGAGACGCACGGCGCTTACATCTTGGCGGGCGCCTGCGCCGGCTTGGCCGCTGTGGCGGGCCTGGCGGCCGCTGCGGCCTTGCCCGCCGTCGCTGGCGCGGCGCCGGCGCCGTCAAACGGCTTGCCCGCGACCTGCAAGCCGGCTTGCGAGAGCTTCACCGCGCGCTTGTCGCCCACGCCCTTGACGCGCTTGGAAAAGTCGGCCCAGTCCTTGAACTCGCCACCCTTGGTGCGTTCTTCCAGGATCAGCTTGGAGGTAGAGGGGCCGATGCCCTTCACACTGTCGAGTGCGGCTGCATCGGCCTTGTTCACATCGACCTGGGCAAACGCCATGCTCATCGCGGCCACCAGTGTTGCAATGGCCAGCATCAATTGTCGGATCATGTTGTGTCTCCTTCAGATTAGAGGGACGCGGGTGCGGCCCCAACAAGCTAACGGATGACCCGGCACAATGTTGACCGCTCCGATTGAGCGCTATCAGAACGGCGAAACGCCAATCGTGTAGGCAGGCCCGGCTGTTCTACAGGCCGAACAGTTCCTCGCGCGTCACGGTCGCCGTGCCGAGCTTGCCTACGACGATGCCGCCGGCGCGGTTGGCCGTCATGATGGCGTCGGCCATCGGCATGCCGGCGCCGAGCATCGAGGCCATGGTGGCGATGACCGTGTCGCCCGCGCCGGAAACGTCGAACACTTCGCGCGCGTCGGCATGCATGTGCAGCACCTCGTGGGCGGTGTACAAACTCATGCCCTCTTCCGAGCGCGTGAGCAGCAGCGCGTCCAGGCGCAGTTCGGTGCGCAGGGCCTGGGCCTTGGTGGTGAGCTGTTCTTCGGACGACCAGCTGCCGACGATACGGCGGAACTCCGACTTGTTCGGCGTGAGCACGGTGGCCCCGGCGTAGCGCGAAAAATCGTCGCCCTTGGGGTCGACCATGACGATCTTGCCGGCCGCGCGGCCGGCCTCGATCATGTGCGCCACGTTCACCAGGCTGCCCTTGTTGTAGTCGGACAGGATCACCACGTCGAAATCGGGCAGCAGTGCGTTGAACTGGGTGAGCTTGTCGCGCAGGACGGTGTCGGTGGGGGCGTCTTCGAAGTCGATGCGCAGCAGTTGCTGCTGGCGGCCGATCACGCGCAGCTTGATGATGGTGGAAATGGCGGCGTCGCGCTGCAGGTAGCTGTCGATGCGCGACTCGGCCAGCAGCTGCGCGACCTGCTCGCCCGCCTCGTCGGCCCCGACCACGCCCAAGAGGCCACAGTGGGCGCCGAGGGCCGCCGCATTGCGCGCCACGTTGGCGGCGCCGCCCAGGCGCTCTTCGCGCCTTTCGATGCGCACGATCGGCACCGGCGCTTCGGGCGAGATGCGGCTGACGTCACCGAACCAGTAACGGTCCAGCATTACGTCGCCGACGACCAGGATGCGCACCGCGGCCAGGTCGGGCGCGGCGATGAAGGGATGGCTGTCGGCGCTGAGCAGGCGCGCGGGCGTGGCGGTGAGATTGGTCATCGTTCGGTTACGCTTAATCGGTTACGTCTAATTCATGACATTGAGTTCTTCGGTGCGGCGCGGCGGGTAGGTCTCCCAGCGGCTGCATCCCGGGCACTGCCAGTAGAACTGGCGCGCCTTGAAGCCGCAGTGGCTGCACTGGTAGCGCGCCAGCTTCTGGGTGTAACCGCGCACCAGGTTCTTCACCATCGACAGCTCTTCCCAGACATCGGCCGGGGCGTCCATCAGGCGCGCTTCGAGCAGTTTGTCGAGGCCGAGCAGGGTCGGATTGCGGCGCAGTTCATCGATCATCAACTGCTTGGCCGCGTCCACTCCATCGAGTTCGATGACGGCCTTGAACACCACTTCGATCAGGTCGATCGAGGACGCTTCGGCCAGGTAGGAGCGCAACAGGTTGACCCCTTCCTGCGGACGGCCGACCTTGCGGTAGCCATCCATCAGGCGCTGCGCGACCAGGGCCACGTGCGGCACGCTTTGCTGTTCGACGCGGCGCCAGGTCACCAGCGCGCCTTCGACATCATCCCTGACCAGTTGGGCGTCGCCGGTCAACAAGGTGGCGCGCACATTCTTGCGGTCGGCCTGCAGGGCTTTGTCGAGCAGGGCCAGGGCGTCGTCGGTGTGCATGTGGACCAGCGCATCCTGGGCCAGCTCGCAGTAGAACTGGGCGATTTCCTTCTGGCGCGCGCCGGCGCCCGACTCTTGCAGCCCGAGTGCGGCTTCGATCGCGCGCGGCCATTCTTTTTCGCGCTGGTAGATTTCGAGCAGGGCGCGGCGCGCTTGGGCGCCGTAGGGCGTGTCGAGCAGCAGGTTGAAGGTTTCCTCGGCCCGATCGAGCAGGCCGGCCTTGAGGTAATCCATGCCCAGTTCGTACTGGCCGTGGGCCTTTTCGTCGGCCGGCAGGTCGGGACGCGAGAGCAGGTTCTGGTGTACGCGGATGGCGCGCTCGATCTCGCCGCGGCGGCGGAACAGGTTGCCGAGGGCGAAGTGCATCTCCACCGTTTCAGGATCGAGCTTGACGATGTCGATGAAGGCGTCGATGGCCTTGTCGGGCTGCTCGTTGAGCAGAAAATTCAGGCCGCGAAAATATCCTCGCGGCAAGGTGCGAGATTCGGACAGCAGTTGCTTGATGTCAACGCGCGCGGCGATCCATCCCAGGGCGAAAAACAAGGGGATGCCAAGCAACATCCAGGTTTCTAATTCCATGCGGTTCTTTTTGTTGGTTTTTCAGATGGGTGACTGCGGGGTGACTGCCGGGTTACTGCTGCGTGCTGACGCTGTCCGGCTGCGGCTGGGCGACAGTGGTGCGCGCCACGGTTTGCAGGGCGACGATGGTGTTCTTGTGCTTCGACGTTTCGCGGCGGTGGCGGAACACGGTGGGCGTGACGGCCAGGATGCCGAGGGCAGCGCCGGCCACAAAAAAGCCCAGCAGCATCAGCACCAGGGGGCCGCGCAGTTCGTAATTGAGGAAAAAATGCAGGTCGACTTCCTGCGTGTTTTTCAGGGCGAAGCCGAAAAACAGGATAAACAGAATAAATCCAACGATGGTGGATACAAATTTCATCAGCCAGGTCCAGTCTGAAAAGGTCGCAAGTGTCGCATATTACACCAAAACAGAGGGGGTCCGGGCGGGCGGGGAGCTGCTGCGGGCCTGTGGATGGCGCGAGGTTTGCCGACGTAGAAACGGGTGAGCGGACCTCGCGCCACTGGCGCAGGCGATCAAGCATGGCGCGCCAGGTAGCCGACCGTCGGAGCAGGGCGACCAATACAGAAAGGAGCGGCTTCGGACCGGCCCCCTGGGCCGGTCCTTGTCACGCTGTGGCGAGCATTGAGCATGTCACGATCTATGCAATAGCGCTGAGCAAGACTTGGGCGATGCTTCGTATGGAGACAATTGTGGTGGTATGCGGCGCTATTTTCTTTGAAGATGAAAAATGTGCTGATGAACGAACGACCTATTACCGATTTCTATAAAATGCCTCGGCCAACAGCCTACAACGCTGGCTATGAGCATCCATTGAAAAAATGACAAAACATCTTATTGTGAGTTGCATGTTTTTTGTTTCCTCCTTCTCGATTGCGTCAGATGAGGTGACGAAGCCGCCGGCATGGGAGATTTGCTATGAACCTATCTATAGCATCTCCGAACGGCCGAGTACCATGCGTTCTTTTCCGAAAACTTGTACGCCGTTAGGCCGATTAGAGTACACGCAAGAGAGATATCGCGATCTTGCACTTGCAATCGGGAATCTGGATATTGCGGTCAACAGAGCCGAAAAAGCCGCATCAAGGAGGGGCGCGATCGATTTCAACACGATCAGGGTAAAGATCAGCATGGGGCCTGACGTCATGTTCATCGACAAAACGGGATCAGGCGTCTTTCGCGGCCAAACGTTTCTATTATCTGAAGAAAATATGTCAAAAATAGAACGCGTATTGGGCGCACTGCATGAGTGTATGGAATATCGTGAAGAATTGAAGAAGCAAAGTAACTGTTTAGCCCTGACCGTTGTAAACGCGCAATTGTAAACATTCCGATATCCGGGCATGATGCCGGTCATGGTAAAACTTGCCCCTCTTCCCGACCTCTCGACTCTCTCGCATCCCGAAAAAG
>NZ_WHJF01000091.1:0-29502 GCF_011682185.1 Massilia genomosp. 1 | reverse complement strand
CTGAAACTGAACCCGATTCATCGTCGCCATAATCTTCTCCCGCCTGCGCCACCGCGCACGCATATGCAAGGTTGGACACGTAACGGCGACCAAAGTTCAGTTATGCTGAAGATCAGCGCTAATCACCAAATTATTTGCCTGTGCGTCGCATAATTCCCACAAGCCAATATCATGCACTAAAAGAGGCTTTTGCTATAAATCCGGTCCTTTGAAACCGTTTTCGTGACTATATGCACCAACATCGATCGCACATAACGGGTATGCGGTGTGTGAATGCTATATGTTGGTGCGGAGCAATGAGTTATGCGGAACCGACATAAGCGCCATTGGGATAATAAATTGAGAAAATATGCTGCGTCGCAGTATATTTTGAACTGTCAGCTGGCTACCCAGCAGACGATTCGAGCGCCAGAAGCGCCGGATTTATCCATCATCCCCTCTGGAGGTTTTATGTTTGCCGCTACCCGCTTCGCTACCGTCCTGTCCGCAACCCTACTGTGCCTGAGCGCGACCCACGCCATGGCTGCGGACCGCCCGGCCCGTCTCGATGTAGCCGGCTGCGAAAAACCGGAATTTCCAGTGCGTTGGCAGGATGACGGCGAAACCGGCACCATGACCGTCGCTTACCTGATCGATACCGATGGTAAAGTGGTGCAGTCGAAAGTGGTGGAATCGAGCGGCGCGGTACGCGTCGATCGTGCTTCGGTCCGCGCCGGCGCCCGCTGCAAGTTCGAACCGGGTGCAAAGGACGGCCAGGCTGCGCTGGCTTGGGCCAAGGTCAAGTATTCGTGGGTCGTCGAGTAAATGGGCTGAGGCCCCGGCGTGGACATGCAAGATGTCCACGCCTGCTGTCTGCTAGAAGCGGTACAGCAGCGACGCCTCCACCGCGCGCCCGAAGATCGGCCGTGCATTGATCGGACCGCTGCTCTGCGCCCCGGTCAGGCGTGAATTGCCCTCCGTCAGCCCCAGTTCATTGCCCAGGTTGGTGCCCGCGAACCTCAATTCCCAATGCGTACCCACCGATGCCAGGATGCCCGCGTCCACCGTTTGATACGAGGGCAGGTAAGACAGATTGGCCTGGTCGGCCCAGCGGCTGCCCACGTGCGCGTAAGTGCCATACAGTTTCAGTGAATTGTCGCCCATCGGAATGCGGTAGCTTGGCGACAGGCGGAACTGCATCTTCGGCTGGCGCTGCACCAGCTTGCCGGTAATGGCCGGATTGTCGCGGTATGTGGACTCCTGATAATTGCCCATCAAGCTCACCTGCAGGTTTTTCACCGGCCGCACGGCCAGCTCGAACTCCACGCCATGCCCGCGCGAACCGCTCACCGAGTTCAGCACCGCGTCGGTCGTGATCTGCTGGAAGGAAATGCCGGTAAAGTCCGTGTAAAACCCGTTGATGTACGCGCTGTACATCTCGCCCACCGTCTTGAAGCCGACTTCGTACTGCGTCACTTTCGGGGTCGGTACGCCTTTGCGGTCGTTCAGCGCGGCCTGGGTGCCGGCGTTGCGCATGTCGTCGAAATAGATGAAGGTGTGGCCGGTATTGGCGCGCGCAAACACGCTCATGTCCTTGGAAAACTTGACAATCCCGCCTACGGTGAAGGAATTGACGCTGTCGTCCCGGCTGAGCTGGGTGTTGCTGCCGGTCGGAACCGAGGTGCCGTTGTTGTAGACGGTCAGCGGATTGGCGTCGGTATCCATCGAGCCCAGGTTCGAAATGGTCGCTTTCAGGCTCTGCTTTTCGCGGCGCGCCCCCACGTCCACCTTGATCTGCTCGTTCACTTTCCACTCATTGGCCACGAACAGGGCGGTATTGTTGCCCTTGTACGATGCCAGCGGCGCATAAAACACATTCCCGTCCACCCCGTTGCGCGAGACGATGGTGCCGTTGCTCAGCTGCACATTGATCAGGCTGGCGTTGGGCGTGGCCGTCATCAGGTGGCTGTTGCCCAGGTACCATTCATCGTTCGACTTGTAGCGCGCCACATAGACCCCGGCGGTGCTCGTATTGTTCTTGAGCAGTTCGCGGCTGAGACGAAATTCGTTGGTAAACGAGCGCAGTTTCTTCTCGACCGACCACAATCCGGCTTGCACCACTTGCTCGTTGGGATCGACCGCCCCGCCTTTGACATAGCTGATGCTGCCCGAACCGGCTGCCGCGCCCGGATTATGGGTGGCGTTGGCGTTGGCCAGGTAAGCCGCCGCCGTCAGCGGGTTGTTCCCGGTGAACATCGAGATCGTGTTCAGATCGCCGCTGAAGTAATTCGCCTTGTTCGACACATCCCAGCCGCCCAGTTTTTGCTCGTACTCGGCCCCGAATACGGTCGCATCCATGCCGCGCCCGTCGGCCAGGTCGCGCGTGAGGGTCTTGCCGGGCGCCGCGTCGATGGTGAAGTGGCGCATGTCATTGCTCATCAAGGTGCCGGTGAGCGGATCGAAGCCGGGAAACTCCGTGATCGTGCGTCCGTTGTCGCTCGAAATGAGCGGCACGCCGGTGTAAAACGCGTTTTTTTCCTTGGTGGTGCGTACGTAGGCGGTCACTTCGCCATCAATGAGCTTGCGGGTGATGGACGCGGTCAGCTGCTTGCCGTCGTCGGCCTTGAACTGTGGATCGCGCACGCCCTGGGTCTGGCGCGCAAAGCCGCCGATGGTCCCGTACCAGCCGTCGGCAATCTTGCCGCCCACAAAAGCGTCGAGCCGGCGCAGCTTGCCGGTGCCGGTGCTAAAGCGCAGCGTTGCGTCAAGCGTGTCTTCCCCCTTTTTCAGGATGAAGTTCATGGTCGCGCCGGGCTGGCCGACCGAGTAGATCGTGCTCGGCCCGCCGCGCAGCACTTCCACCCGCGCCACCGTGTCGTCCAGGCGAAACGCCGACGAGCCCTCGAAGAACGACAGCACCGGCACCGGATACAGCGGATTGCCGTTCATCTGGACCGACACGAAGGGCGAATCGCTACCCGACGGAAAGCCGCGCACCTCGATATTCGCGCCCGACTGGCCGCCGGTCGACTCCGCATACACGCCCGGCACCAGTTTGAGCACGTCGGCGGTGCTGCTGGGCGAGGCCGATTTGAGCTGCTCTTCGGTCGCCGTGGTGATCGAAAAACTGGTGTCGATCTTGCGCGTGCCGCGTGCCGACGCGGTGCCGGTCACCACCACCTGGGCGATTTCGGCGGCCGCCGCGTCCGCCGCCGGGGCAGGGGGCGCGGCCTGGCCGGCTGCCTGGGCTTGGTTCATCAGGGTCAGCACGGCCAGCGTGACTGAGGAAAGCAGGAAGTGCTTGTGACTGTTCATCGTTATGCTCGCTTTTTTATCTGTGCTCTTGTTGAAATCCGTCTCCTGGACTGGCTGGCTGTGCGCCTGCCGCATGCATGTCCCCTGTCTTTCTTGGCCGCGCCGCCTGCCAGCCGGTCTGCAATTTATTTTGATGGCAAGAAAAGACGAATCATTGAAACAAGAAATGATATCGATGTCAATCGAAATGTTATCGATGTCATTTGGCCTGTGGCGAGGCGTAAACCTGTCATAATGCGGCGGTGTCGTTGTTTTCCTACCAAAATTGAGCGTTTCCATGGCCGCAAACAAGGCTGCAAGCAAGACTGCCGCGCCGGCAGCAAGCACGATCGCGCCGCGCAAGAACGACGCCGCCCTGACGATGGAAGACCTCGCCAGCCTGGCGGGCGTTTCCACGATCACGGTCTCGCGCGCCCTGCGCGACAGCCCGCTGGTGACGGAAAAGACGCGCGAAAAAATCCGCCGCATCGCCGACGAGCAGGGCTACCGCCTCAACATCAGCGCGCGCAACCTGCGCATGCGGCGCAGCTACTCGGTCGCGGTGGTGGTCGAAATGACGCCCGTGAAGGGCCGTCCCATGTCCGACCCGTATCCGCTTGAACTGTTGGGCGGCATCACCCAGGAACTGACCACGGCCGGCTACAGCGTGGTGCTCACCTCCAAGCAGTTGATGGACACCGCGCCGGTGCAGGGCGCCGACGGCCTGATCTTGCTCGGCCAGGGATCGCACGGCGAGGCGGTGCGCTTCCTGCAAAAGGCCAAGCTGCCGCTGGTGGTGTGGGGCGCGCTTGAGGCCGGCGCCACCACCATCGTGGTCGGCAGCGACAACCGGCGCGGCGGCGCCAGCGTGGCCGAACGCTTTTTGGCGCAAGGCCGGCGCAAGCTGGTGTTCTTGGGCGATGTCGATCACGCCGAAGTCCAGGAGCGCTGCGCCGGCTTCATCGACGCGCTGGGCGGGCAGAGTACGGTCCACATCATCCGCCCCAAGGCCTTCACCTTCGAATCGGGCTTCGACAGCATGACCGCGCTGCTCAAGAAAAAGGGCCACGCCTTCGACGGCGTGTTTGCCGCCAGCGACCTGCTGGCCATGGGTGCGATCCGCGCGCTCACCGAACATCAATTGCGCGTGCCCGACGACGTGTCCGTCATCGGCTACGACGACACGCCGGGCGCGGCCAGCTTCGTGCCGCCGCTGACCAGCGTACACCAGTACCTGCGCGATGGCGGCGTGCTGCTCGCCAAAAAAATGCTGGCGCTGATAAACGGCGAGCAGGTCGAGTCCGAAATGCTGCCGACCACCCTGATCGCCCGCCAGACCTGAGAACGTCATTCCCGCGAAGGCTCCTAGGCGCCCCCGCGAAAATCCAAGGCCTTACCTTAATCTAAATGAATTGACAGTCCAAACCGATTTGAAATAGACTCGGCTCAAATCCAAACCGGTTTGAAGCGCAAATTTCAAAAGACAGACAAAGGACAAAACCGTGCCGCACGAACCAATCCCACACGCTCTCCCGCTTGAACCCTGGTCCCTTCGCGAGACCTGCTTCGACCCCGCCACGCACTTTTTGAACGAGACCCTGTTCGCCCTCGGTAACGGCTACATCGGCCTGCGTGCCACGCCCGAAGAAGGCTACAGCGGCCCGGCCGGCACCTCGCAGGGCGGCACCTACCTCAACGGCTTTTACGAGTCCGAACCGATCGTCTATCCGGAAGCGGCGTTTGGCCTGGCCAAGACCAACCAGTTCATGCTCAACGTGCCGAACGCCAAAGGTATCGAAGTCTGGCTCGGCGACGAGCGCTTCGACCCTTTGCAAGGCACGCTCGATCGCTACGAGCGCGTGTTGGACTTCCGCACCGGCGTGCTGCGGCGCAGCCTGGAATGGACGTCGGCCAGCGGCAAGCGCCTTGGCCTGGTCACCCGGCGCGTGGTTTCGCTGGCCGACAAGCACCTGTTCGCGCTCGATGTCGAACTGACCGCGCTCAATTTCTCCGGCCAGGTGCGCGTGGTCTCGACCATCGACGGCGCCGTGCGCAACCAGGAAGCCGGCGACGACCCGCGCATCGGCTCGGCCGTCTCCGGCCCGGCGCTGCACCTGCTGGCGCTGGAGCAGGGCGCCAGCATGTCCAGCCTTACCCAGCGCACCCACAACAGCGGCTTCACTTTGGTGAGCGCGATCGAGACCGTGGCGGCGGTGGCGGGCAGCGCCAGCCACCAGGACCTGGCGGCCAGCCACAGTTTTACCTTCGACCTGGACGTGATGCTGCCGCAAAGCCTGACCAAGTACGGCGTCTACTTTTCGTCGCGCGACTATCCCGAGGCCGAACTGGCGGGCCTCGCAGGCGCCGCGCTGGCCAAGGCCAGGCTTGATGGCTTCGACGCCCTGTGTACGCGCCAGGCCGCGTACCTGGCCGACTTCTGGGAGCGCGCCGACGTCGAGATCGCCGGCGACGACGCGCTCCAGCAAGGCATCCGCTTCAACCAGTTCCACCTGCTGCAGTCGGTCGGCCGCGACGGCAAGACCAACATCGCCGCCAAGGGCGTGACCGGCGAAGGCTACGAAGGCCACTACTTCTGGGATACCGAGATCTACATCTTCCCGTTTTTCTTGTACAGCAAACCGGAAATCGCCAGGCAGTTGCTGGCCTACCGCTACGCCGGCCTGGAACAAGCCCGCGCGCGCGCGCGCCAGATGTCGCACGCCAAAGGCGCGCTGTACCCGTGGCGCACCATCGCCGGCGAAGAATGCTCGGCCTACTTCCCGGCCGGGACCGCGCAGTACCACATCAACGCCGACATCGCCTACTCCATCAAGCTGTATCTGGAGGCCACGGGCGACCTCGATTACATGGCGCAGGCCGGCGCCGAAATCGTGTTGGAGACCGCGCGCATCTGGATCGGCATCGGCAACTACGACCGCGCCGGGCGCTTCTGCATCAACGAAGTCACCGGTCCCGACGAATACACGGCGCTGGTCAACAACAACTACTACACCAACGCCATGGCGCAGATGCACTTGCGCTTCGCGGCGGAGATTGTCGACAAGTTGCGCGGCGCGCGCGCGCACGATTTCGAGCGCATCGCGCAAGCCATCGGCCTGGATGATGCCGAACCGGCCGCCTGGCGCCGCGCCGCCGGCCGCATGGCGCTGCCCTACGACGCCGCCCTCGGCATCCACGAGCAGGACGACAGCTTCCTCGGCAAAAAGCCGTGGGACTTCGCCGCCACGCCGAAAGAAAACTATCCGCTGCTGTTGAACTACCACCCGCTGGTGATCTACCGCCACCAGGTTTGCAAGCAGGCCGACGTGGTGCTGGCGCTGCTGCTGTTGTCCGACCAGTTTACGCAGGACGACAAAAAGCGCGACTTCGACTACTACGAAGCGGTGACGACGCACGATTCGTCGCTCTCGTCCTGCATCTTCAGCATCATCGCGTCCGAGGTGGGCTACCACGACAAGGCCTACGACTATTTTCTCGAGACCGCGCGCCTGGACCTGGACGACACGCACGGGAACACCCACTACGGCGTACACACGGCGGCCATGGCCGGCACCTGGATGGGCGTGGCCTACGGCTTTGCCGGCATGCGCGTGGCCGACGGCGCGTTGCGCTTTGCGCCCACCTTGCCGGCGCGCTGGCAGCACTACCAGTTCCAGATTCACATCCACGGCGCGCTGCTGCAAGTGCGCATCGACGCCGCCGAAGCGCGTTACACGCTGGTCCACGGCGACGCGCTGACGTTGACGCACTGCGGCGAGCGCGTGTCGCTCACGCGCACCGCGCCATCGGTATCGGTCGCGCGCCCACTTCAGGAGAAAAAGGCATGAGCAGGTTCAAGGCAGTGATTTTCGATCTGGACGGCGTCATCACCGACACCGCGCATTATCATTACCTGGCGTGGAAGCGGCTGGCCGAATCGGAAGGCGTGCATTTCGACGAAACGTTCAACGAACAGTTAAAGGGCATCGACCGCATGGGCTCCCTGGACCTGATCTTGGCCGGTGCGAAGCGCACTTACAGCGATGCGGAGAAGCTGGCGCTGGCCGACGCCAAGAACCGCCACTACCAGGAGCTGATCGCCACCATGTCGGCGGCCGACCTGCTGCCCGGCGCGGTCGATGCGCTGGCGGCGGTGCGCGCGGCGGGCCTGCGCATCGGCCTGGCCTCGGTCAGCAAGAACGCCTTCACGGTGCTCGAACGGCTGGGCATTCGCGCTCGCTTCGACTATGTGGTCGACGCCGCGCTGATCGCCAACAGCAAGCCGCACCCGGAGATCTTCTTGACGGCGGCGCGAGAACTTGGCGTGGACCCGGCGCATTGCCTGGGTGTGGAAGACGCGGTGGCCGGCGTGGCGTCGATCAAGAGTGCCGGCATGTGGGCGCTCGGCATCGGCAACCCGGACGTGCTCACGCAGGCCGACCGGGTGATCCCGGCGCTGGACCGCTTCAAGCTGGAGCAATATCAATAAGCGCCACGCTACCGTCATTCCCGCGCAGGCGGGAATCCAATTCTGTCGAGCCGCCCGTTGCTGCGGTACGAAATTGGATTCCCGCCAAGGGGGCCGCCGAGGCCGGGAATGACGGCGCAGGTAGTAGCACACCAAAACAAAAAAATATTGGAGACCGTGTGAAAAACCAACGCATCATGTTAGCCCTTTTCTTGATTTACTTCGTCTTTGCGATCCTGCTTAACAGCGTCGGCACGGTCATCCTCCAGGTCATCGGCAACTACGGCGTGAGCAAGTCGAGCGCCAGCATCCTGGAAGCGTTCAAGGACCTCCCGATTGCGGTCGTGTCGTTTTTGGTGGCGTCCTTTTTGCCGCGCATCGGCTACAAGAACGCCATGCTCGCCGCGCTGGCGCTGGTCACCGCGGCCTGCATCGCCATGCCGCTGCTGCCCGCCTTCTGGACCGCCAAGCTGCTGTTCCTGTGCGTGGGCGTGGCGTTCGCCCTGGTCAAGGTGTCGGTGTACTCGACCCTGGGCCTGATCGCGCGCGACCGCCGCCACCACGCCGGCATCATGAATACCCTGGAAGGCGTGTTCATGGTCGGCGTGTTGAGCGCCTACTGGATCTTCGGCTACTTCATCGATTCGTCCGATCCCGCCTCGCGCAGCTGGTTGCAGGTGTACTGGGTGCTGGCCGCGCTGTGCGCCGTCACCTTCGTGCTGGTGCTCTCGACTGCCTTCGACGAAGGCACGGCGCAGCTGCCGGCAGGGCGCAGCCGCTGGGACGACTTCACCGCCATGCTCAAGCTGTTCTTCAAGCCGCTGGTGTGCGTGTTCGTGATGACGGCTTTTCTGTACGTGCTGATCGAGCAAAGCGTGGGCACCTGGCTGCCGACCTTCAACAACGAAATCCTCAAGCTGCCGGCGGCCATGAGCGTGCAGGTGACCAGCATCTTCGCCGCCTGCCTGGCCATCGGCCGCCTGTCGGCCGGTGTGGTGATGCGCAGGATGAACTGGTACCCGGTCATGAACATCTGTGTGATCGGCATGGCGGCCATGGTGATGCTGGCGCTCCCGCTCACGCACGACGTGGTGGCCGACCCCAACATCACCTGGTCCAGCGCGCCGCTGGCGACCTTTTTGTTCCCGCTGATCGGCTTGTTCATGGCGCCGATCTACCCCGGCATCAATTCGGTCATGCTCAGTTCCCTGCCGCCGCACCAGCATTCGTCGATGACCGGGCTGCTGGTGATTTTTTCGGCGCTGGGCGGCACCACCGGCTCGTTCATCACCGGCTACGTGTTCGGCAATTTCAGCGGCCACTTCGCGTTCTACCTCACCTTGGTGCCGATCACGCTGGTGCTGATCACCTTGTACTTCTTCAAGCGGCAGGTCGATCATGCCGCCTGACCGTATTGCTATAATTGCAGTCTTTACGCCATCTTCCAACGAAGTTCGACCATGAATCTCAAGAGCCTGGCCCGTACGCTCGGGATTTCGAAGACCACTGTCAGCCGTGCCCTGAACGGCTACCCGGAAGTCAATGTCCACACCCGCGAACGCGTGCTGGCCGCCGCCAAGGAAGCCGGCTACGAAGCCAATCCGATGGCGCGCAGCCTCGCGGTGGGGCGCACCAATGTCTTCGGCATCATCTATCCGCTGCTGCCGAGCGACCTGGGCGACCCGATGTTCCTGGGGGTGGTGGGCGGCATGTCGGCCGCGCTCGAAAAGAGCAAGATGAACCTGATCATCGCGCCGGTCTCGCCGCAAAACGAGCTGCCCTCGTACGAGCAGATGGTGCGCGGGCGCCGGGTCGACGGGCTGGTGGTCAGCCGCACCCTGGTACACGACGAGCGCATTGCGTATCTGGTGAAGAAGGGCTTTCCGTTCGTGGCGCACGGCCGCACCGAACTCAAACAGCCGTACGCCTGGTTCGACTACGACAACGAAGCCGGCATCGGCCTGGCCTGCGCGCACCTGATCGAACATGGCCACCGCCGCATCGCGCTGGTGAGCGCACCGCTCGAACTCAATTTTGCGTGCCAGCGCAAGCACAGCTTCATCGCCTGCATGGCGCAAGCCGGCCTGGCCGTCGATCCGCGCCACCTGGTCGAGAACACGCTCGACCGGCGCACGGGTTACCAGGCCATGCAGGAGCTGCTGGCCTGCTCGCCACGGCCGACCGCTGTCATCGTCGACAATCACCTCTCCGGCGTGGGCGCGGTGCGCGCGCTGCTCGACGCCGGCATCGAGATCGGCAAGGACATGTCCGTCATTGTCTGGGGCAGCATCGAGGACAGCCTGGTCGGGTCGAACGTCACCACCATCGACCAGCCTGCCCCCAACGAAGCCGGCGCCAAGATGACCGAAATGCTCTCGGCGCTGGTGGCGGGCACGCCGCCGGCGCAGTTGCAGGTCCTGTGGCAGCCGGTGCTGCTGCCGGGCGCCACGGTCGGGCGCTGCATCGCCTGACTTGCGGCGCGGCAGTCGCATTGACGTTCATGCAAAATTGCCTTACCCTCTACGCGGGCGGATCCTTCAAGCCGGCCTGTTCTTGCCTTGTGGAAGGACAAGCCTCTGCGGGGCTACCCCGTGGGAACTATATTGCTGTGCAATTCACCGCATGAGCCGCCGTGCGCTGCCGCGCACGATTGCTCGCGCTTCACGAGACTGGTTGAAGGCTCTCCGCCCCCTTAAGGCTGACAACTGGGTCGAAACAATAAAGTCGGTCGGGCTAAGTCGGTAGCAAGGGCGTTACCTGCAAATCGAGATTGTTGGATTTATTGACCTTGACCTGTGGAAGCGCTAGAGGTAAATTAACTAGACAGAGAATTCGAGAGTCCCGCTCGATGTATCAAAAAGCCGCCGGCCTGCCAGCCAGCGGCTTTCGCTTTTAGGGACTGTAGCTTCATACATGCACCCGATCTGTCGGATCAGCTGTGGCTTGCCAGGATGGTTCGATGACGCACTGACACTGCTCAAGGGACACCCTAGACTAATTGCAGATTGGCAAACCAAGCAAGTTCGCTGGGACCAACTTCGCTCGGGCACGCAAAAAATGAAAAATCAAGAAGCCTTCAGTGCCGAAAATACGTCTCGTTCACCCACAAATGTGCCGCATGCCGACGAAACCGCGGGCGATGCCAGTCACGGCGATGCCGAACACGCGCATGGCGGCATCTTCGGTGCTAATACGGAGCTGGTCTTCGTGGCGCTCGCGGGCGTCTTTCTGCTGGCCGGATGGCTGCTTGGGCGCAGCGGTCAGGGCAACGGCTGGATGCCGATCGCGCTGTTAGTTATCTCATACTTCTTCGGAGGATATTTCACGCTGAAGGAAGCTGTGGGTAAGCTACTTGCGCGCCGCTTCGAAATTGACACTCTGATGCTGGTCGCGGCGGTTGGCGCCGCCGCATTGGGCGAATGGGCAGAGGGCGCCTTGCTGCTTTTCCTGTTCAGCCTCGGTCACTCTCTGGAACACTATGCGATGGGCAGAGCGCGCCGCGCAATTGAGGCGCTGGCCGAGCTGGCGCCCGAAACGGCGAACGTGCGGCGCGACGATGCTGTCGTCGAAGTCGCAGTAGCCGAACTTCAGGTTGGGGACGTCATCGTGGTGCGCCCGAATGAGCGCCTCCCAGCTGACGGAATTGTTACTGTTGGCACCACGAGCGTCAACCAGGCGCCGGTCACCGGCGAGAGCGTGCCGGTAGAAAAGCAGCCTGCCCCGGATCCCGCAGCCGCGATCGCCACGTTCGACCGCGCCAAGGCCGAGCATCGCGTGTTCGCCGGCACAATCAATGGGACGGGTGCGATTGACGTGATGGTCGCCAGGAAAGCGGACCAGTCGACCATGGCGCGCGTTGTCAACATGGTGGCCGAAGCGGAAGCCCAGCGTTCGCCTACCCAGCAATGGACTGATCGCTTCGAGCGGATTTTTGTTCCGGCAGTCCTAGCCCTGGTCGGACTGTTAATGCTCGCGTGCTTCGTCATCGATGAACCATTTTCTGTGAGCTTCTACCGCGCCATGGCGGTCCTGGTCGCGGCCAGCCCTTGTGCATTGGCGATCTCGGTGCCAAGCGCGGTTCTGAGCGGTGTGGCGCGTGCCGCGCGCGGCGGCGTTTTGGTCAAGGGAGGAGGACCGCTGGAAAATCTGGGTTCACTGACTTCGATCGCCTTCGACAAGACCGGCACGCTCACAGAGGGGAAGCCGAGGCTGACAGACGTTGTGCCGGCGGATGGCGTAACGGAACAAGAGCTGCTGTCGGTGGCACTGGCCATCGAACAAAGCAGCGATCATCCTCTGGCGTCGGCCGTGGTGGCCGGCGCGAAAGAGCGGCTGGGCCCAACCGTGGAAGTCCTGGCCGCTACGGAAGTGACAAGCATCACAGGGAAAGGTATCCAGGCGGTGGTGGGCGGGGAACGCGTGGTCATCGGAAAGCCAAGCCTGTTTTCCGAGCAGCCAGGATCAACCGTGCCGGCAGGTGTCACCGAGTCGAATGCCGGTTTGGTGGCGACAGGCCGGACCACCATGATGATCCAGAAAGGAACGCGCTTCTTGGGTGTTATCGGGGTCATGGACACGCCAAGGCCGGCGGCGCGCAAGGTGATGGATGAATTGCGCGGCCTGGGGATCGAGCGCCTCATCATGATCTCCGGCGACAACCAGCAAGTGGCCGATGCCGTCGCCAAAGCGGTCGGGCTGACCGAAGCGCAGGGGAACCTGATGCCCGAGCAGAAGGTAGAGGCGATCAAGGCGCTGCGGTACAAGCACGGCAAAGTGGCGATGGTGGGCGACGGAGTGAACGATGCACCGGCCATGGCCAACGCGACGGTAGGTATCGCGATGGGCGCTGCGGGATCGGATGTGGCGCTTGAGACCGCTGACGTGGCGCTCATGTCCGACGACCTGGGACATTTGCCGTTTGCTGTCGGACTGTCGCGCCGCACCAGCCGCATTATCAAGCAGAACCTTTGGGTGAGCCTCGGTGTCGTAGCGGTGCTGATCCCGGCGACGCTATTTGGTCTCAATATCGGAACCGCCGTCCTGTTTCATGAGGGATCCACCTTGCTGGTCGTCGTCAATGCCCTGAGACTGCTCGCCTACCAAGGGACGGGTGCCGCCCCGGACAGCACCGCGGCCACCGTGTCGGCGCAGGCCGAGGGAGCCGCAAGCACGATATAGTTTCCCGACCAACTTTGCTCGTTTAAATGCGGCTATATTAGCCAGACACTTAGCGAAATTGTCCCGACCAACTTTATTGTTTCGAGTCACAACCCATGATTCCCAAAGACGCCATCGCCCTGGCGCTCGCCGACACCATGCTGGCGCGCGACGCTACGCTCGCCGGCCTGATCGCCAGCGCGACCTGGGCGTTCGGCCATCCGTGGCCGTGGATACCGGACTTGTGCGAGCAAATCCACGCGCGCACCGCCGAACACTTTTACTATTTCAGCCGCGATGAGCTGGCGCAGATCATTTTTAACCTCGACGTATTTCACGATGCGTGGGAGGGCGAGGGACCCGCGCCGCAGCTCAAACGCTACTGCCTCGACCTGCCCGTGGCGACGCCAGCGCCCGACTGGCTGGCCGCGCTTGCGCTGCCCGCGCTGCCATCGCTGGGCGACCTGGCGCGGTGGCTGGGCCTGCGCCCCGACGAACTGGGCTGGTTTGCCGACCAGTGGCGCAAGGAGCCGATGCCGGCCGCCCAACTGGAGCACTACCACTATCGCTGGGTACACAAGCGCAGCGGCGGCGTGCGCCTGATCGAAATTCCCAAGCAGCGCCTGCGCGCCATGCAGGCGACCATCTTGCGCGACCTGCTCGACCGCGTACCCGCGCATCCGGCCGCGCATGGCTTCCGGCGCGCTCATTCCTGCGTCACCCACGCGGCCCTGCACACCGGCCAGCGCGTGGTGATCCGCATGGATCTCAAGGATTTCTTCCCCAGCATTCCGGCCTCGCGCATTCACGCGCTGTTTGCCAAACTCGGTTACCCGCAGAGCGTGGCCGGCGTGCTGGCGCGCCTGTGCGTGAACCGCGTGCCGGCCGGGGTGCTGCGCGAACCGGCCGGCGAGAACGCGCTCACATGGGCGCAGCGCCAGGCACTGCGCGCGCCGCACCTGCCGCAAGGCTCGCCCTGTTCGCCAGCGCTGGCCAACGCCTGCGCCTGGCGGCTCGACGTGCGCCTCGAGACGCTGGCGCAATTCCTCGGCGCGCGCTACAGCCGCTACGCGGACGACCTGGTGTTTTCCGGCGGGCGCGAACTGGAACGGGCGCTGGACCGCTTCCACGCCCAGGTCGGCGCCATCGCCATCGACGAAGGCTTCGCCATCAACACGCGCAAGACGCGCATGATGCGCGCCGGCGTGCGCCAGCAGGTCACCGGCATCGTGGTCAACCGCCATCCGAACATCGCGCGCGATGAGTTCGATGTGCTCAAGGCGACCCTGAGCAACTGCGCGCGCCACGGGCCGCAGGGGCAGGATCGCGACAAGCGGCCCGATTATCGCGCCTGGCTGGCAGGCAAGGTGGCGTATGTGACAATGGTCAATCCCCAGCGCGGTGCGCGCTTGCAGCGCCTGTTCGACGCCATTGTGTGGCCAAGCGAGCCGGTCAGTGACGATAGCCAGCTGCGCCCATGAGTACATCACAGTCAGACGGCTCCTTCGGCAGCGGCGCAATGCCGGATTCGCGCTTCGAACCAGCCGCGCCGTTGACGGATGCGGACATCGATGAACTCGAATTGAGCTTGGGCCGGAAGTTGCCGAAGGAGTACTGTGAATTCATCAAACAGTTTGGTGGAGCGTTCGTCGGCGGGTCAATTGACACGGCCGATGATCTGCCCATCCTGGCCTTTTTTGGCGTGGACAAGGGCAAGGGGGGCCTCGATAAGCTGCGTGCGCATCCGGACCTTCGAAACGATGGTGTATTGCCGATTGCCGACTGTGAATTGGGTAACCTATATGTGTTGGATCGAAAAAACGCCGTGCATCATCTCAATTTCTATGGAGGAAAAACAAGCTCCCGCAAGGTTGCCCACTCATTTCAGGAATTCGTTGCCCGCATTGTTGTGCAAGACGAATAACAAGAAACCAAACGGGCGAATCGCTGCCGATGCATTGATTACTTCGTCATTGAATCCGGTGGAACGTATCGACGCAGCTTGTTTTCCCGACTTTTACCGGAGTGCATAGTGACACCGAGTTCGCCCAATCCCTATTCAGCGCCGACCGCGTCCTTCGCGGACGTGGAAACCGGCCGATGCCGGCGCGACGGACCCATCCTGATCGCCTCCACCACCGAACATCTGCCGCCGCGCTGCGTGAAGTGCAACGCGCCTGCCATCATGGACAAGCCGCGCCCCTTCGTATGGCACCATCCCGGCTGGTATCTGTTGATTCCCTTCGTGGTGTACGTGCTCGTCGGTGGTTTCGTGCGCAAGAAAGCGACCCTGGTGCTGGGCCTGTGCAAGCAGCATCGCCGCCGTCGCTTCCATCTTTCACTGGCATCGCTCGGCGTGTTTTTTCTCGGCCTCGCCGGGCTGTATATGAGCGCCCGGTCGGGTGACTCGCTGGTGCTACTTTTTTCGTCCCTGCTGATCCTGGTCAGTCTGCTGCTACGCACCACCGCCATGCGCATTGTGCGGCCAGTGTTCATCAACCAGCACGACATCCACCTGAAAGGCTGCGGCCCCGCCTTTCTCGACTCGCTCCCCGAGCGCTGATATACCAAAAAGGAAATTATTGGAAGCCATTGTTTTTGTCGATCTGGAATATGATGTCAGGTCTGATATCCAGGCACGGCCTTATCATTATCGCTGCCTCCGCCCAGGCCTGACGCGCAGGGGTGTGGATGGCGTGAGCGCGACCGGGCGTCGCGTGTTGCGCCTCGCCAGGCTTGGCCTTTTGCTGGCTTGCTGTCTCACTGGCGCCGCACGCGCCGCCACCGCCGGCGCCGTCCTGCCCGATGCCGCCCGCCTGTGGAGCGCGGCCAAATACACGCATCCGCAACTGGCCGACGGTCGCATCGATTGGGATCGCGCCCTGGTCGAGGCCATGCCGGCCTTGCTCGCCGCGCACAGCCGCGGCGACACCGGGAGCGCCGTGGCGACCCTGATGGCGCCCCTGAAAGACCCATCCTTGCGCATGCATGCCGGCGCCGCCCCTGAACTGGTGCGCTGGCAGGCCGGCAGTCCCGAGCTCGCATGGCTGCCCGGCGGCGTGGCCTTGCTCCACCTTCACGCAGGCATCCCCACCCCTGCGCAGATCGATGGCCTTGGCGCTGCGCGCAAGCTCATCCTCGACCTGCGCCCCGCGCTGCCGGCCCGCGCCGAGGACTGGGAAGGAGCCCTGCATCAACTCGTCGCGCGGCTGGTCGACAAACCGCTGTTGCTGCCCGCCGAACGCTATCGGGTCGCCTCCGGCCCGCGCCCGGCCGACGGCTGGGAAGGCATGCCGGGCGCTTTCCTGACGCTGGAAGCGGAGCGCGTGATGCCCGCAGCCGATGCCAGGGCGCGGCCGATGGTGTTTATCGTCAATGATACGGAACCGGTTCCCAAAGTCGTGCTGGCCTTGCAGCGTGCGGGCCTGGCCATGATCGTCGCGGAAGAAGGGGCTTTCCGTATCCGCAGCGGCCCGCTTCAGACCGTGTCGATGAACGGCATGCGCGTGGAGTTCAGCGCGGGCGAACTGGTGTTGCCGGATGGGCGCGTGGACCTGCGCGCCGACCGCGTGCTGAACAAGGACCGCCGCAGCGGCGCCGCCAGCGCACCGGTGCGGGCGGCGCTGGCTCTGCTCGGCAACAAGTGGCGCCCGCGCGCGCGCTCGGCCAGCCCGGCGCCGGCGTTTGCGGTACGCCAGGAGGAACCGGCCTATCGCGAGATGGCCTATCCCGGCCCTGCCTGGCGTTCGCTGGCGGCGATCAAGCTGTGGTCGGTGATGGACCGGCATTTTCCGGCCAAGCGCTTGATGAGTTCGTCTTGGGACGATGCGCTGTCCGCCTGCCTGGAACGGATGAGTACCGTACAGAACGCCTTTGAGTACGGACGCGCCCTGGAAGACATGGCTGCGACCCTGGACGACAGCCATGTGGTGGTGTTCAGCCGCGCCATCAATCTGGAGCGTGGCAAGGGCACGCTCGGGGTCGGGGTCGGACTGGTCGAGGGCCGCTACCTTGTCACCAGCGTTGCGCACGCCGGCGTGGGTGACGGCAAGCGCTTGCGCATCGGCGACGACGTGCTGTCGCTCGATGGCGAAAATTTCAGCGCAAGGGTGGCGCGCCTGGCGCCGCGTGTGGCGGCCTCTACACCCGCCGGCAAGATCCGTGATGCGATCGCGCGGGCTTTGCGCGGCGCGCCGGGGAGCACGGCGCTGCTTGAATTGAGCGGGGCCGACCGGGAAACGCGTAGCGTGCGTTTGCCGTATGCCGTCATCGACGAAGAAGAACCTGTCCGTGGCGACCGGCCCATCATCGATATCCTGGCTGGCAACATCGCTTACGTCGATCTGGACCGGCTCGAACCCGGCGCGGTCGACGCCATGTTCCAGACGGTGATGAACACGCGTACTCTCATCCTCGACATGCGTGGTTATCCGCACGGGGTGGGGCAGGCGCTGCTAGCGCGCCTGAACGTCAACGGGGCGTCGTCCGGGCCGGTCAGTGCGCAGAACCTGGTGACGGCCTACGATGCGGCAAAAGGCGCGCGGCTGCTGTTTTCGGACATAATTGCTCCGGCCAGGGGACCACTATATGGCGGCAAAGTCATCATGTTGATTGACGAGCACTCCCAGAGCCAGGCAGAATATCTGGCCATGCAACTGGAGGCGGCCACGCCCGTTCAATTCGTGGGCACGCCAAGCGCGGGCGCGAACGGCGATATCCGCACCGTGGCCTTGCCGGGCGGCGTGTTCGTCTCGTACTCCGGCTACGAAGTGAGCCATGCGGATGGGCGACAGTTCCAGCGCATCGGCATTGTGCCGCATGTGCTGGTGGCGCCCACGGTCGACGGCCTTCGCGCAGGCCGTGACGACGTACTCGAGCGCGCAATAAGGCATGCACAGGAACGGTAGCCGCCGTCGCGCTGCCCGAATGCTCACTACGAAAGGACGTCTTTGGAAGCCATTATCTTCGTCGGCCTGCAAGCAAGCGGCAAGTCGACTTTCTACAAGAACCACTATTTCAACACGCACCTGCGCATCAGCAACGACCTGTTGAAAACCAAGTACCGCGAGAAAAAGCTGCTCGACATTTGCCTGGAAACCAGCATGCCCTTCGTGGTCGACAACACCAACCCCACGCGCGCGGTGCGGGCGAAGTACGTCGATCTTCTCAAGGGCAGCAAGTTCAAGATCCGCTGCGTGTACTTCCGCATCGACCTGGAGCGCTCGCTGGCCTGGAACCGCAGCCGCAGCGGCGCCGCGCTGATCCCGGACGTCGGCATTTTCGATACCCACAAGCGCATCGAGCTGCCCAGCATGGCGGAAGGCTTCGACGAACTGCATTATGTCGATATCATCGACAAGCAATTTACTGTAAAGGCATGGAATGAAATTTGACGAACTCGACGCGATGATGCGCGCCTACGAAACCGCGAGCGAGCGCTATGTCGAGAAGGGCGTGTACATGGTGGCGCGCATCGACGGGCGCAGCTTTACCAGGCTGACCAAGGAAAAGGTCAGTTTCGAGGCGCCGTTCGACGTGCGCTTTCGCGACCTGATGGCCGAGACGACGCGCCACGTGATGAACTGCGGCTTCAAGGTCGTCTACGGGTACACCGAAAGCGACGAAATTTCGCTGCTGTTCGACCTGGATATCGATCTGTACGGACGCAAGCTGCGCAAGTACACGTCGATCCTGGCGGGCGAGGCGTCGGCCAAGTTCAGCCTGATGCTGGGCGAACTGGCGGCGTTCGATTGCCGCATTTGCGAACTGCCGGACCGTAAAACCGTGGTCGATTATTTCCGCTGGCGTCACGAGGACGCGCACCGCAATGGCTTGAACGCGCACTGCTACTGGATGCTGAGAAAAGAAGGCGTGGCCAAGGACGCGGCGGCGGCGCAGATCGAAGGCCGCAGCATCGAGGACAAGGTGGCGCTGCTGGCCAGCCGCGGCATCGATTTCGATGCGCTGCCGTCGTGGCAGTTGCGCGGGACCGGGTTTTACTGGGTGAACGAGGAAAAGCGCGGCTACAACCCGAAGGAACAGGTGGAGGTGGTGTCGAGCAAGCGGGCGATCAGGACCGAGCCCGATTTGCCCCGGGGCGAGGCCTACGGCGATTTGATGCGCAATATCCTGGGTTGTTAAGCTTGTATCGTCCTCATCGCGCAGCTCAGTCAAGTAGGCAATAAAACAACAAGGCCAGCAAATAGTTTCTGGTTATTACTGATTGTTGATTAAGATGCCAGCCTTACCATGAAGGAGTACTGTGTGAACGATATGCCGAACAATCCCTATGCAGCTCCCAAGGCACTGAGTTCGCCGATGGTGTCTTCCGAGTGTTATCGCGACGGTAACATTCTGGTGGTGCCGCTCAATCACGATTTGCCGCACCGTTGCATCAAATGCAACGCGCCCGCCGAGATGGATAAGCCGCGCATGTTTACCTGGCACCCGGCGGGCTGGTATTTGTTCTTCTTGATCAATTTCTTAATCTATATCGTGGTGGCCGCCCTGGTCCAGAAAAAGGCCCGCTTGTCGATCGGCTTGTGCGAGCAGCACCGTGCGCGCCGCCGCAACTACAAGATCGCCGCGTGCGTCGCGGTGGGCGTGGGCAGCGCAGCCTTGTTCGCCGCAATGGACAAGGATGGCAACGGCAAGCTGTACGGCCTGCTCAGCGCACTGTCGTTCCTGATCGCCCTTGTGCTGGCCATGGTCGGCACGCGCGCGCTCACGCCAGTACGGATCACGCCCCAGGAAGCGCGACTGAAAGGCTGTGGCGAAGAATTTCTGGCCAGCCTGCACAGCCGCTGACGCGCACGGCGCCGTCTGCGCGACGGCGCCTCCTGCTTGCAGCGCCTGTTACATATTGCGCCGGTACTGTCCACCCACCTCGAACAGCGCCGTCGTGATCTGCCCCAGCGAGCAGACACGCACCGCTTCCATCAGCTTCTCGAACACGTTCGCATTGTCGATCGCGGCCTGCTGCAAGGCCGCCAGCACCTGCGGCGCCTGGTCGGCGTTGCGGCGATGGAAGTCGTCCAGGCGCGTCAACTGCGACTGCTTCTCGTCGTCGGTGGAACGCGCCAGTTCGATCTTCTGCGGCGTGTCGTTGGCCTTCGGATTGCGGAAGGTGTTCACGCCGATGATCGGCAGGGTGCCGTCGTGCTTCTGGTGCTCGTACAGCATCGACTCTTCCTGGATCTTGCCGCGCTGGTAGCCGGTTTCCATCGCTCCCAGCACCCCCCCGCGTTCGGCGATGCGTTCGAACTCCTGCAGCACCGCTTCTTCCACCAGGTCGGTCAGTTCCTCGATGATGAACGAGCCCTGGTTCGGATTCTCGTTCTTGGCCAGGCCCCATTCGCGGTTGATGATCAACTGGATCGCCAGCGCGCGCCGTACCGATTCGTCGGTCGGCGTGGTGATCGCCTCGTCGTACGCATTCGTGTGCAGGCTGTTGCAGTTGTCGTAGATCGCGATCAGCGCCTGCAAGGTGGTGCGGATATCGTTGAAGTCGATTTCCTGCGCGTGCAGCGAGCGCCCCGAGGTCTGGATGTGGTACTTGAGCTTCTGGCTGCGGTCGTTGGCGCCGTACTTGTCGCGCATGGCCACTGCCCACAGGCGGCGCGCCACGCGGCCCAGCACCGTGTATTCCGGGTCCATGCCGTTACTGAAGAAGAACGACAGGTTCGGCGCAAAATCGTCGATGTGCATGCCGCGCGCCAGATACGCTTCGACGAACGTGAAGCCGTTCGAGAGCGTGAACGCCAGCTGCGAAATCGGGTTCGCGCCCGCTTCTGCGATGTGGTAGCCCGAGATCGACACCGAGTAGAAATTGCGCACCTGGTGGTGTACAAAATACTCCTGGATGTCGCCCATGACTTTCAGCGAAAACTCGGTCGAGAAGATGCAGGTGTTCTGGCCCTGGTCTTCTTTCAGAATGTCGGCCTGCACCGTGCCGCGCACGTTGGCAAGCACCCAGGCGCGGATCTTGGCCGCTTCATCAATCGTTGGCTGGCGCTTGTTCTCGACCACGAACTTGTCGATCTGCTGGTCGATGGCGGTGTTCATGAACATCGCCAGAATGGTCGGCGCCGGGCCGTTGATCGTCATCGACACCGAGGTGCTCGGGCTGCACAGGTTAAAGCCGTCGTACAGCACCTTCATGTCGTCCAGGGTGGCGATCGAGACGCCCGAGTTGCCAACCTTGCCGTAGATGTCCGGGCGCAGCGCCGGGTCGGCGCCGTACAGGGTGACGGAGTCGAACGCCGTCGAGAGGCGCTTGGCGTCCATGCCTTCCGAAACCAGCTTGAAGCGGCGGTTGGTGCGGAACGAATCGCCTTCGCCGGCGAACATGCGGGTCGGGTCTTCGCCTTCGCGCTTGAACGCGAACACGCCGGCCGTGAACGGGAACGAGCCCGGTACGTTTTCCAGCATCAGGAAGCGCAGCACTTCGCCGTGGTCTTCATAGCGCGGCAGCGCCACCTTGCGGATTTTGGTGCCCGACAGGGTATGTTGGACCAGGCGCGTGCGGATTTCCTTGTCGCGGATCTTGACCACGTAATCGTCGCCCGCGTATGCGGCCTGCATCTCGGGCCACATCGCCAGCAGCTTCTTGGCGGTGGCGTCGAGGGCGTTGTCGCGCTCGGTAATCAGTTCGTCGAAGTCCGCCGTTTTGGACGCCAGCGCCAGCATGCGTTTCGCTTCCGTGAGCTGCTGGCGTTCGCGCGCCAGCTTGACCTGTTTCGACGCGTTCTTGTGGTAGCCGCGCACGGTGTCGGCGATTTCGGCCAGGTAGCGCGCGCGCGCCGGCGGCACGATCACGTGCTTGCCGCTCGAATGGCGGATGTCCGCCTGCGGCAGCTTGCCCGGCGCGATGGTCAGGCCGAATTCGCCGAGTTTCGGCAGCAGGCCGTGGTACAGGGCGGTCACGCCATCGTCGTTGAAGCGCGACGCCTGGGTGCCGAAGACCGGCATTTCTTCCGGGCGCTTGCTCCACATTTCGCGGTTGCGCTGGTACTGCTTGGCCACGTCGCGCAGGGCGTCGAGCGAGCCTTTGCGGTCGAATTTGTTAATCGCGATGAAGTCGGCAAAGTCCAGCATGTCGATTTTTTCGAGCTGCGAGGCGGCGCCGAATTCCGGCGTCATCACGTACATCGACACGTCCACGTGCGGCACGATGGCGGCGTCGCCCTGGCCGATGCCGGACGTTTCGACGATCACCAGGTCGAAACCGGCCACCTTGCAGGCGGCGATCACGTCGGGCAGCGCCTGCGAGATTTCGGAGCCGGCTTCGCGCGTGGCGAGCGAGCGCATGAACACCCGCGCCTGGCCGTTCCACGGGTTGATCGCGTTCATGCGGATACGGTCGCCCAGCAGCGCGCCGCCGGACTTGCGGCGCGACGGGTCGATCGAGATGATCGCGATGTTGAGCGCGTCGTTCTGGTCGAGGCGGATGCGGCGGATCAGTTCATCGGTCAGCGAGGACTTGCCGGCGCCGCCGGTGCCGGTGATGCCCAGGGTCGGCACGTGCAGGCCTTCGGCCGCGTCGACGATGGCTTTGCGCAGTTCGGGCGTGGCCTTCTCGTTTTCGAGCGCGGTGATCAACTGCGCCAGCGGGCGGTGGCGCGAGGCCACGTCGCCCTGCCGCAGGGGTTCCAGGGTGGTCGGGGAATAGGTGGACAGGTCGATGTCGCAGGTCTGGATCATGGACTGGATCATGCCCACCAAACCCATGCGCTGGCCATCTTCGGGGCTGAAAATGCGGGTCACGCCATAGGCATGCAGGTCCGCGATTTCGTCGGGGACGATCACGCCGCCGCCGCCGCCGAACACCTTGATGTGGGCGCCGCCGCGTTCGCGCAGCAGGTCGATCATGTACTTGAAGTATTCGACGTGGCCACCCTGGTAGCTGGAGATGGCGATGCCCTGCACATCTTCGGCCAAGGCCGCGGTGACGACTTCGTCGACCGAGCGGTTGTGGCCGAGGTGGACCACTTCGACGCCGTTCGATTGCAGGATGCGGCGCATGATGTTGATCGATGCGTCGTGGCCGTCGAACAGCGAGGCGGCGGTGACGAAACGGACTTTGTTGGCCAGTTTCGGCTGTTCCGGGAGATTCAGTTTGGCGGCGGAGGTCAGGTCGTTCATGATGATCCTTGCGATAGCGTTCTTGTAAGGTATATGACGTTTACGTAAACGTCAAGCGACGTGTCCGTAACGGGGAGGAGCGAAAAAAGCCATCGTCGTTCCCGCGCAGGCGGGAACCCAAGTTTCTCAGCGTAGCTACGAACTTGGGTCCCCGCCTGCGCGGGGACGACAGAGCTGAGGAGAGCGGTGGGCGCTGTCGTCAGCGACGTGTCACGCCGCGTGCTGGCGCGCCCCATCCCCCAGCAGCCGCGCCTTCTCCACGCGGAACTGCGCCACAGCCTTTTCCTTCACATGTCCGTACCCGCGAATCTGCTCCGGCAAATTCGCCAGTTCCACCGCCGTCGCGTGATTGTCCGCATTGAGTCCGGCGATCAAGCCTTCGATCATCTGGCGATACTCCACGATCAGCGCGCGCTCCATCTTGCGCTCTTCGGTGCGACCGAAAATGTCGAAGGTCCCGCCGCGCAAGCCCTTGAACTTGGCCAGCAGCGCAAACGCCTTCCACATCCACGACCCGAATTCGGCCTTCACCAGGTGCCCCTTGGCGTCCTTCTTGGCGAACATCGGCGGCGCCAGGTTGAACTTGACCGAGAAATCGCCCTCGAACTGCGACTTGAGCTGCTCCACGAAGCGTCCGTCGGTGTACAGGCGCGCCACTTCGTATTCGTCCTTGTACGCCATCAGCTTGAAGTAGTACTTGGCCACGGCCGTCGACAGGCGGTTGCCCAGCCCTTGCGCGGTTTCCGCCGCGCGCACCCTGGCCACCAGCTGCTCGTAGAGCGCCGCATACGCGCCATCCTGGTATTCGGTCAGGAACTCGACCCGCTTCTTGATCACGTTTTCCAGGCTTTGCGGCATCTGCACCACGATGGCCTGGGTCGGCGTTGCCACCTTCTCCACGCGCTTGAGGTCCACGGCGGCGCGGCGGCCCCACAGGAAGCTCTTCTTGTTCGGTTCCACGCCCACGCCATTTAACTCGATGGCGCGCAGCAGCGACGCTTCGGTCAAGGGAATGCGGCCCTTCTGCCATGCGTAACCCATCATGAACAGGTTGGCGGCGATCGAGTCGCCCATCAGCGCGGTGGCCAATTTTGTGGCGTCGATGAAGTCGGCCGCATCGTTTGCAGGCGCACCCACCGATTCCATGATCAGCGCGCGCACTTCGGCGGCCGGATACTCCCAGTCGGCATTCTGCGCGAATGTGCCTGGCGGCTGCTCGTGCAGGTTGATCACGGCCATGGTGCGGCCCGGGCGCATCTTGGAAATCGCATCCTGCGCACCGGCCGTGAGCATGTCGCAGCCGAGGATCAGGTCCGCTTCGCCGGTGGCGATGCGCTGCGCGCGCAGGTGCTCGGGCGAACGCGCCACCTTCACGTGCGAGGTGACCGAGCCGTTTTTCTGCGACATGCCGGTCATGTCCAGCACCGACGCGCCCTTGCCTTCGAGGTGGGCGGCCATGCCCATCAGCGCGCCGACGGTGATCACGCCGGTGCCGCCGATGCCGTTGATCAGGATGTTGTACGGCTGGTCGATGTTCGGCAGCACCGGTTCCGGCAGCGCTCCGAAACCATCGTCCACATTGCCCTTGGTGACGCCGGTCTTGGTTTTCTTGAGCGTGCCGCCTTCGACGGTGACGAAACTCGGGCAGAAGCCTTTCACGCACGAGTAGTCCTTGTTGCAGGACGACTGGTCGATGGTGCGCTTGCGACCGAATTCGGTTTCCTTCGGCAGGATCGAGACGCAGTTCGACTGCACGCCGCAGTCGCCGCAGCCTTCGCACACGGCGTCGTTGATCACCATGCGCTTGTTCGGGTCGGGGAACTCGCCTTTTTTGCGGCGGCGCCGCTTTTCGGCCGCGCAGGTCTGGTCGTAGATCAGTACCGACACGCCTTCGACCTCGCGCAGCTCGCGCTGGACCGCGTCCATGTCCTTGCGGTCATGCAGGGTCACGATGGCCGGCAGCGAGGAGCGGTCGCTGTAGCGCGACAGGTCTTCGGTCACCAGCGCGATGCGCTTGATGCCTTCGGCCGCCATCTGCTGGGCGATCATCGGCACCGAGGTCTGGCCGTCGACCGGCTGGCCGCCCGTCATCGCCACCGCGTCGTTGTAGAGAATCTTGTAGGTCATGTTGACCTTGGCCGCCACCGTGGCGCGGATCGCCAGGTAACCGGAGTGGAAGTAGGTGCCGTCGCCCAGGTTCTGGAACACGTGCGGCACTTCGGAGAACGCCTGCTGGCCGATCCACGGCGCGCCTTCGCCGCCCATGTGGGTGGTCAGCTTGTTCATGCCCGGATAGATCGCGGTGGCCATCACGTGGCAGCCGATGCCGGCCAGCGCGAAGCTGCCGTCCGGGACCTTGGTCGAGGTGTTGTGCGGGCATCCGGAGCAGTAGAAGGCGGGACGGAACGGCGTGTTGATGGCCTTGCGCAGCACCGCATCCTTGGCGTCCAAAAAGCTCAGGCGCGCCTTGATCAAGTCGCAGGTGCGCGCATCGGTGATCAGGCGCGAGATGCGCGAGGCGATCACGCGCGCCACTTGCGAGACCGAGAAGTCGGCCTTGGACGTGAGCAGCCACTCGCCGCGCGGCGCCACCCATTCGCCCTTTTCGTCGAACTTGCCGATCACCTTCGGGCGCACATCGTCGCGCCAGTTGTACAACTGCTCCTTGAGCTGGTATTCGACGATCTGGCGCTTTTCTTCGACCACCAGGATTTCGTCGAGGCCCTGCGCGAATTCGCGCACGCTGTCCGGTTCGAGCGGCCAGGGCATGGCGACCTTGAACAGGCGCAGGCCGACGTCGGCCGCCATTTTCTCGTCGATGCCCAGTTCTTCCAGCGCCTCTAACACGTCCAGGTAGGACTTGCCGGAGGCGATGATGCCCAGCTTGGCGTTGGCGCTGTCGATGGTGGTGTGATTGAGCTTGTTCTCGCGCGCATAGGCCAGCGCCGCGTAGATCTTATAGTCCTGCATCAGCGCTTCCTGCTTGCGCGCCTGCAGGCCGAGCGGGTCGGACGACAGGCGCGTATTGAGGCCGCCTTCGGGCATCACGAAATCCTGCGGAATTTTCACTTGTACACGGAATGGATTGGCGTCCACCGAGGCGCTCGATTCGACCGTGTCGGCCAGCGCCTTGAAGGCCACCGTGCAGCCGGAAAAACGCGACATGGCCCAGCCATGCACGCCCAGGTCCAGGTATTCCTGCACATTGCATGGGTATAGCACCGGCACCATGCAGGCCGAGAAAATATGGTCGGACTGGTGCGGCAGGGTCGAAGAATAGGCGCCGTGGTCGTCGCCGGCCACCAGCAGCACGCCGCCGTGCTTGGAGGTGCCGGCGTGGTTCATGTGCTTGAAGACGTCGCCGCAGCGGTCCACGCCAGGGCCTTTGCCGTACCACATGGCGAACACGCCGTCGTACTTGGCCGGGCCGATCAGGTCCACCGTCTGCGAGCCCCAGACGGCGGTCGCGGCCAGGTCTTCGTTTACGCCCGGCACGAACTTGACGTGATGGGCTTCGAGGTGGGCCTTGGCTTTCCACAGGTTTTCATCGAGGCCGCCCAGGGGCGAGCCGCGGTAGCCGGAAATGAAACCGGCCGTGTTCAGGCCGGCGGCCTGGTCGCGTTCGCGCTGCATCATCGGGAGGCGCACCAGCGCCTGGATACCTGACAGGAAAATATTGCCCGTGGTCGCCGTGTATTTGTCGTCGAGGGTGACCGTGGTCAGGCGTGAAGCGACGTCCTGCTTGACAGGCGTCGTTGCCGTGGTATCTGGCATGGTGTGTCTCCAAAAGGGTATTCGGGGTGTTGCCCCGCCAGGACGGCGCGCCGGGTAGGCGCTTCGATGGCGGGGTAGGGTGCTGTTATAGGCAGCTTGATTCTACAAGACTCTCCGGTATGGAGCGCCGTTGGCGTGGAGTGTATGACCTTCCCGCGCGTAGGGGAAATACGGTTTTCGGATAGGGGTATAAGAAAAAATGATGGCTCGTGGACGCTGCGACTTATTTAAGCAGGCGCGCGCCCGGCCAGGCGCCGCCGGCGCACAGTTCGGCGGTCACCTGATGCACCAGGCGCTTGACCGCCGCCGCCGCGTTGGTGAGCGGAATATTGCGCGAGGCGCACAGGGTAACGGTGCGCGCCAGCGCCGGGCTGTGGATCGGGCGGGCCAGCATGGCGCCGCGTTCGATATCGGCCAGCAAGGGGGCGACCGGCAGGATGGTGGCGCCCATGTCGGCCAGAATCGCCGACTTGAGGATCGCGATCGAGTTAATTTCAATCACGTTCGAGAGGCGCAGGCCGGCTTCGCGCGCCACGTTGTCGATGCGCGGGCGCACGCCCTGCTGCTGGGCCGGCAAAATCAGGGTGGTGGCCAGCGCATCGGCCAGCGCCACCGTGTCGCCCGGCGGACTGAAGGCCGAACCGGCGCGGCAGATGAAACGCAGTTCTTCTTCCACCAGCGCGCTGCTGGCAAAGGCGCCCAGCTGGCCGTCGTCGAACAGCACCGCCAGGTTGATCCGGCCCGATTTCAATTGTTCGTTCAGGTTGCCGGACAACTCCTCGGTGAGCTGCAGGGTGATCTCGGGAAAAGTGCTGCGCGCCGCCATCAACAAGGGCAGGGCGAGCGCGCCCGAGATACTGTGCGGCAATCCCAAGGTGACACTTCCCGAGGGCCTGGTGGTAGACTGGATCACGGCCGAACGGGCGTCGCCGACCTGCTTGAGGATGGCCTGGGCATGCTCGTAAAACACCTTGCCGGCGTCGGTGGTGAGCACGCCCTGGGCCGAGCGGTGCAGCAGTTGCGCGCCGAGCTCGTCTTCAAGCTGGCGCAGCTGCTGGGTCAGGGCCGGCTGGGCCACGTGCAGCACCAGCGCCGCGCGCGACAGCGAGCCGTGGTCGACAATGGCGACGTAGTAGCGCAGCTGGCGTAATTCCATGTGGGTCCGGGTGTGGTTAGTGATCTACGGAAAGCATCGATGCATTAAAGAAATATTGAAGTTATACTGGGCGTGTTGCCGCAATTGCGCGAGATTACACCACAGACGGACAGAAAAATGCTGAAGAAAGTCGATGCCCGCCACCTCAAGACAGGCATGTATATCCATGACCTGAGCTGCGACTGGATGACGCATCCGTTCGTGCGCAATCGTTTCTTGCTGGCCAGCGAGGATGAAATCCGCAAGATCATCGACGCCGGCATCCATGACGTGGTCATCGATTGCGCCAGGGGGCTCGATGTCGACCATGCGCCGACCCTGGAAGAAACCCGCCAGAGCACCGAAGCGGCGCTGGTGGACATCGCCGCGCGGCCGCTGCTCGTCACCCGTACCAGCCTGGGCGAAGAGCTCAAGCGCGCCGCCGTGATCCGCCGCCAGGCCACCGGCCTGGTGCGCACCGTGATGCAGGATGCGCGGCTGGGCAAGGCCATCGAACTCGACAGCGTGTCGCCGATGGTGGAAAACATCACCGAATCGATCCTGCGCAATCCCGGCGCGCTGATGGGCATGCTGCGCATCAAGAACAAGGATGACTATACGTTTTTGCATTCGGTCAGCGTGTGTACCTTGCTGGTGGCGTTTTGCCGTTCGCGCGGGATGGATGCCGCGACCACTTACCAGGCCGGCCTGGGCGGCTTGCTGCACGATACCGGAAAAGCGCTGGTGCCGGACCATATCCTCAACAAGCCGGGGCCGCTGACGGACGAGGAATTTGCCATCATCAAGAAGCACCCGCGCGACGGCTACGATATCTTGCTCAAGTCGCCCGGGATCGGTCCTATTCCGCTCGACATCACCCTGCACCACCACGAGCGGCGCGACGCCAGCGGCTATCCGGACAAGCAGGGCGAGGGCGCGATCAGCGAGCTGGCGCAGATGGCGGCCATCGTCGACGTGTACGACGCCATCACGGCCGAGCGCTGCTATCACAAGGGCATGCCGGCGGCCGAAGCGCTGCGCAAGATTTACGAGTGGAGCAAGTTCCACTTTCATCCCACGTATGCGCAGCAATTCATGCGCTGCGTCGGGATTTATCCGGTCGGCACCATGGTGATGCTCGAATCGGGGCGGCTGGCCGTGGTGATCGAGCCGCACGAGACCAATCTGCTGGCGCCCAAGGTGAATGTGTTTTTCAACACCAGGCGCAATGTCTACATCAAGCCGGAAACCGTCGATTTGTCGCGCCCGCTCGGCTTTGGGGGCGGCGACAAGATCGTGCGCCCCGAGTCGCCCCAGAAGTGGAATGTGGATCCGATGCGCTTCATCAGCGTCGGCTAGGCTCGGCAGCGGGTAAACCGTCGCCCCCGCGCAGGCGGGGGGCCAAGTTTCTTCGCGCAGCCGCGTCCTAGCCTGAATGTTGCATAAACCGCCGCCGCAGCGTCACTTTTCCGATGCCGGAGTTTTTCAACTTAAATCGGAATGTCGCGGGCGATAGCGTCCCTACCCAATTGAACGGGACAGTCAATGAAGC
>NZ_WHJF01000090.1:0-29885 GCF_011682185.1 Massilia genomosp. 1 | reverse complement strand
CGGAGCTGCTCTGGGGTAGAATTCATGTCGGGCAAGGTGTGTTCGTGCTGATAGGGTAGGTTTTTAGATAACTCCCATTCTATCAATCACTTACGGCATTCTTGCCCCTTTTTGTGCAAAATTCAGGTTAGAGGACTTGCAGGCCGTGCTTGAGCATGGGCGCAAGACCGATGTGCTGAGCGCCGATGCCTACGCCGGCGAGCTGGCGCACAATCTGCGCCACGTGCCGCAGGATCGTCAGGCCGGGTTCATCAAACTGATCGTCGGACAAAAGTCCGCCTACGGGGCGGAAGTGCTGGCCATGAGCCTGGGCAACCCGGAAATGGTGAGTGAACTGAGTCCCGACAGCGTCGCAGCGTTACAGTCGTTCCTGCGGACTACCGAACCGCAGTTTCCTATGTCGATTGGCAAGTACGGCTATACGGACGTGTTTCGTTACGAGTCATGGCTTCATGCTTACGCCAATTTGCATGAGCGCCTGCGCGCCGGGGGCTATCGTGCAACCGTCTTCGAGCAATTGAACGCGCAGAACATCGACCCGCGCAAAATTATCGCCTTCCTCTCCTCACCACCAGGGCAGACTTTCATGCAGGCAGTCGGTCAGCGCGCGCTCTTTGAAAAATCCTTTGCTCGCGCAAGAACCTCTGCCGCGCCCTTCCCGCCCCACAAGAATACCACCCCCCTGTAGGACCGGGTGGCCACCGCGCGGGGGGCACTTACGTCGGGCGACGCGCCGCTATGCACATTGCATCGGGGCGCACCCGCACCAGGCTGGAACCACGCTCGTGGATCATTTGACGCAAGGGGCCTACTTGCACATCGTCGGAAGTGTGACAGTATTCACACGAACCTTTTTAGCCTGAATGTTGCATAAACCGTCGGCATAGCGTCCCCTCGCAGTCAATAGAGCCTGCTATATTGCGCCGGGAAGCACCTGCCCAGCCCTGACCGCCTCGCCCTCCTGGACATGGCGCGCGACGATGCGGCCAAATTGCGGGGCGACCGCCTTGATGGCGCCACCGGCATACACCAGTTGGCCTTTCACTCTTACCTTGCTACTGCATTCGCCAAAAACCAGCAGCAGCGCAAGAGCAAGCACGATCACGCCACCGCAGGCCGCCGCTACCTTCATCGGCACAGGGCGTGCCAACACGATGGCGCCACCTTTGCGGCTGCGGCGGGCCTCGATCACTTCAATACGTATGGGTGCGATATTCAACCCAGCCTCCAAGTCCTCGGCGCTGAGCAAGGTGCGTGCCGGGGCGGCATACTGCCTTACCGCCGCTGAGCGGCGTGAATGCCCTATTCCTGATCCTGCGGCGCGCCGGCATCAAGACAGCAGAGTGCCACCGAGAAAAGGCTTGAGGCTCAGTGCAGCTTCACTTGCGGCGTGCTGCGCTTGATCAGGAAGCGCGCCAGCGCCAGCACGCCCGTCCGCACCGAGCCGAGCACGGCTGCGTGATGCATCAGGTGCAGGCTGACATACATCATGCGCGCGAAAAAACCTTCGACGAACCAGCTCAAGCCCTTCAGCGAACCCATCAGGCTGCCGACGGTGGTGGTCTGGCCGAACGACACCAGCGAGCCGTAATCCTTGTAGGCGTAAGGCTTGGCCGGCGCCGCCTTGCCGCGCTGCTGGCGCAGGAAGGTGTCGAGCAGGTAATCGGCCTGCTGGTGCGCGGCCTGGGCGCGCGGCGGCACCATCTTGCCGTCGGCGTCGACGCAGGCGGCGCAGTCGCCCATCGCGTACAGGCCCGGCGCGTCTTTGACGCGCAGAAAGCCGTCCACCTCGATCTGCCCGCCCTTCGCCAGCGGCAAGCCGAGCGTGGCCAAAAATTCCGGCGCGCGGATGCCGGCCGCCCACACGCACAGGTCGGATGGATAGACGTTGCCGTTCTTGTCGCTCACCTGGTCGGGCCCGATGCCGGTCACGCGGCACTCGTTGACCACCTTGATGCCGCGCTCGTTCAGCAGCTTCAGGGCCGCGTTCGACACCCGTTCCGGCAGCGGCGCGAGGATGCGCGGGGCGCCTTCGAGCAGGGTGATGCGCACGTCCTGCTGCGGTTTGAGGTGCTGGAAGCCATAGGTGGTGTACACCGCGCTCGCTTCGCGCAGCTCGGCCGCCAGCTCGACCCCGGTGGCGCCACCGCCGATGATGACGATATCGACGCCCGCGTCCGGCTCGACCGGCTTGCGCGCATCGGCCCGGGCCAGCAATTTGAGCAGTTGCAGGCGGAAGCGCTCGGCGTCTTCGGTCGCGTTCAGGGAAATCGTGTATTCCTTCGCGCCTGGCACCCCGAAATAGTTGGAGGTGCTGCCGACGGCGATCACCAGCGAGCCGAACTCGAGTGTGCGTTCGGGCAGCACTTCTTCGTCCTGCGGCGTGCGGATCGGGCCGATGGTCAGGCGCCTGGCGGCGGCATCGAGCCCGGTCAGGGCGCCGTAGACGAAGCTGAAGCCATTGTCGTGCGCCAGCATCTGGTAGGACAAGCCTTCCTGGTGGATATCGAGGGTGCCGGCGGCGACTTCATGCAGCGATGGTTTCCAGATGTGGTACAGGCGGCTATCGACGAGAAACACCTTGGACGGACCCAGCTTGCGGCCCAATTTGCTGGCAAGTTCCAAACCGCCCGCCCCACCTCCGACAATCACAATTTCGCCGCGCAAGAGAATCTCCCTGAATTTTTGACAACGTCAGTCTACTGCGATCCGCACAATCGCGCTCACGCTGCGCAGTTCCAGGGTTGGCCACGCCAACACCGCGTCAGCGGAAGCCGTTCTTGTCGCGCTCGTGGCCATTGCCGTGGCCATTGCCATTGCCGTTGCCGTTGCCGTGGCCATTGCCGTGCCCGCGCTCATGCCGGTCATCCCGGTCGTGGCGCTCATAGCGATCCGGCCCGCGGTCGCGCTCGCGGTCGCGTCCATGATCGCGCCCGCCGCCGCGCATGTCGCGGTAACGCGGCGCATACGTATTGGTGTACCAGTCATCGCGCACAAAATACACCTGGCGCCCGCACGCGTCGTAGCGCGCGCAATGCTTGCTCCATTTTTTCATGTGCCCCGGCGGCACCCGCAGGTACACCGGCTCGGGCGCGCCGCGCGCATGGCGTTCCACCATCACCGGCTGGGTATAGACCACCTGCGGCCGGCCAATATCGCCCGGGTCGATGCGTCCGTAAAATCCCGGCTGTCCGATATCGATGCGGACATTGATCTGGGCCTGGCCAGACACACTTGCGCCCAGCAGGACGGCGGCGATGATCACGTTTTTCATGCTTGCCTCACGAAGAAAGTAGGCACGCCCGGCAGGCGCGCCGTGGGCCGCAGGCCGCCACGCGGCTTGCGGCCCACGTCTACAAGTTTAACAAAAGCAACGATTGAGTCCGTGCGCCAGCGTACAGAGTGCCTACATGGCGCGGAACAGGGCCATGAACGGCTGGCTGACGGCCAGCGTTTCCGGCCGCGTGCGCAGGCGCAGCACCCCGCGCCCGCTGTCGTCGCGCGCGACCGAGGCAATGGCCTTGACGTTGACGATGGTCGAGCGGTGAATCTGGCGGAAGACGGCCGGATCGAGCACCTCGAGCAGTTCGCGGAGGGGCTTGCGCAGCAGCGCCTCGCCCTGCGCCGTCATCACCACGGTGTACTTGCTGTCGGCCTGGAAGTAGGCCACATCCTCGACCATGATCAGGCGCGTGTCCGCGCCCGCGCTGGCGGTCAGCCACACCAGCGGCTCGGCCCTGGGCGGCGGCGCCGCCTGCCCGAGCTGGCGCAGCAAGGCGGCCAGCGCGCCGGCGTCCGCCACGCCGCTGGCCAGGCGCGCCTTGAGCCGCCGCACCGTGGCCGCCAGGCGCGCGGGAACCACCGGCTTGAGCAGGTAATCGAGCGCGCCACGCTCGAAGGCGTCGATCGCATACTGGTCGTAGGCGGTCACGAACACCACCTGCGTGGCCGGGCTGACCTCGGCCAGCGCGCCGGCCACCTCCAGCCCGCTCAGTCCCGGCATGCGGATATCGAGAAAGGCCACCTGCGGCAGGTAGCGGGCGATCGCTTCGAGCGCGCCGGCGCCGTCGTCGCAGGCGGCCACGATGCGCAACTCGGGCCAGGCGGCCGCCAGCAGTTGCACCAGCTCGTCGCGCAGCAGCTGTTCATCTTCCGCAATCACACACTCAGTCATGCCGCCGCCTGCGTCGTTGCCGCGCCCGTGTACGGGACGCTGATCGTCGCCGCCACCCCGCTCGGATAGTTCGATACGATGGTAAAACCGGCCGCGCTGCCGTAGGCCAGGCGCAGGCGCTCGCGCACATTGCGCAGGCCGATGCCGGTGCCGCCGCCTTCGCCCGACAAGCCGCGCCCGTCGTCGGCCACCGTCAGCGCCAGCACGCCATCGTGGACGCGCGCGATGATCCACACCGTCCCTCCCCCCGCCTTCGCTTCCAGGCCATGCTTGATGGCGTTTTCGACCAGGGTCTGCAACATCATGGCGGGAAACGGCGCCGCATGCAACTCGGCGGCCACCTCGACCTGCAAGCGCAGGCGCGGCCCCATGCGGATCACCAGGATGTCGAGGTAGGCGCGGGCGCGCTCGAGTTCCTTGCCCAGGGTCGAGAGCGCATCGTCGGTGCGCGGCAGCGAATTGCGCAGGTAAGCGATCAGGTTGCCCAGCATCTCGTCGGCGCGGGCCGGGTCGCTGCGGGTCAGCAGTTGCGCGCTGGCCAGGGTGTTGTACAAAAAATGCGGCTCGACCTGCGCATGCAGCAAGCTCAATTTGGCCACGGTCAGTTCCTTCTCGGTGGCCGTCTGCGCCGCCGCCGCCTGCTCGCTGCGGCGCCGCTCGGCCACCCGGCGCGCCACGGCGCGGCCGATGGCGTCGGCGTTTTCGACATTGGCGCCGGCGTCGACCATGAACCAGTCGGTCCAGGCCCAGCGTTCCGGCTCGCAGATCAGGGTCACGCTGCCGGCGTCGCCATTCGGCGTGACGGTAACGATGACCTGGTTGCCGCTCGGCCCGGCGTGGCCCGTCATCCGCGACAGCCAGCCGCCGCGATAGGGATGCAGGTAACGGATCTTGGCGCGCACCTGCAAGCTGTCGCGCGCGCTGTCGACCTGCTCGGCGCCGGGCAGGTCGCGGATGGCGGCGTCGACGATGTCGAACGTTTCGCCGGCCTCGAACGGCACCTCGATCTGGCGCCGCTGGCGGCTGGACAAGGTGGCGCTGCTGACCTCGCCCGTCAGCAGGCGCACCCGGCGCACATGCGAAAACGCGTTCACCGCCGCAAACGCCATCGCGCCCAGCACCAGCAGCAGCAGCGGGCCGCCGCTGTCGCGCTCACTGAGCATGGTCTGCCCGATTGTGATCGCCAGCACCGTGCTGGCGATCGCCCAGGCCAGGGTGATCCGGAAGATAAAGAAGAAACTCGTCATGGTCGGCAATCCAGTCAGGGAAAAGTGAAAACGACTATAGCAAGCGCTCGCCGGCAGGCGGCGCCGAATCCGACGAAACCGCGCCGGCGCCGACGGACAGCGGCTTTGCCCGCCGCGCCGGCCCGGCGCGGGTTTTTCCGGCATGCAAGATAGCACACCGCACAACCATCGCGCCGCCGTACCATGCGCACCACGCTGGCGCGGCAATTGCGCAACACTTCAGGGCCGGCCGGCGCACCGCCTTAGATGCATATCAAGCTTTGCCGCAAGGTCGCGCCAGGGTGGGTTTTTGATGGGGAATGGCAGGTACTATTCCCTGGCAGAAAGAGCTTCTGCAAAGAAAACCAACCGACCACAACTTAGGAGCTGGAATGAACACAACGATCCAACAGCAGCGCACCCTGGCCGTCCTCGCCATCCTCATCGCCGGCCTGGGCCTGGGCGCACCTGCCCATGCAGCCCAGGCGACGGCGGTTGCCGGCGGCACCGTGATCACCCCCCTTGTCATCGCGCAGGCGGCCCCGCTGGCCTTCGGCAGCTTTGCCGCCGCCGCCGGCGGCACCATCACCGTCAGCACCAGCGGCGCGCGCACCGTCAGCGGCGTGGTGGCGATGAGCGGCTCGGCCACCACGGCCGCCAGATTCAACATCACTGGCGAACCGAACAGCACTTACACCATCACCCATTCCGGCACGGTCGCGCTGACCAACACCACCGGCAGCGGCAACGAAACCATGACGCTGGCCAAATTCAGCAACCTCACCGGCCTCGACGCCACCTCGGGCGACGCCACCAGCGGCACCCTCTCGGCCGGCGGCGCCCAGTCGCTGTACGTGGGCGGCACCCTGACCGTGGCAGCCAACCAGGTCCCTGGCGTGTATGCCGGCGATGTCGTCGCCACCGTTGAATACAACTGACGCGCGGCGCTGCGGCGGCACGTTGGCGCTGGCGCTGGCCATACTGACCGCCGTTCCGGCCGCCATGCCGGCGCGCGCGCAGTTGAACGCCGCTCCTGCCGGCAGCCTGGCCTTCGGCCGCTTCGCCGTCGGCTCCGCCGGCAGCGTCAGCGTCGACGCGCATGGCAACCGCGCCTCCGGCGGCGGCGTCGTGCTGCTGCCATCGGCGGCGGCGGCGGCCAGGTTCACCATCAGCGACAGCAAGCCGGCCAACGCCAACCTGGTCTACATCGTCAGCCTGCCGTCCGCCGCCAGCATCAACGCCGGCGCGGCCAGCATGGCGCTGACCGGTTTTACCAGCGCTCCCGCCGGCGGCGGCGTGCTCACCGGCGGCAGCCAGGTACTGTCGATCGGCGCCACGCTGCAGGTCGGCGCCGGCCAAAGCGCCGGCAACTACAGCGGCACCTTCCACATCACCATCGAATACCAATAGCCGATCATCGAACCGCGAGGCCCACCATGCATGCCACTTTTCCTTTCCCGCGCGCCGCGCGCCTGCTCGCCGCCACCCTGCTGGCCATGCTGCCCTTGCAAGCGATGGCCGGCCTGATGCTCAACCCGACCCGCGTCGTCTTCGCCAAGAACCAGCGCGCCGCCCAGGTTGAACTGATCAACAGCGACAGCACGCCCGCCACCTACCGCATCAGCCTCGTCAACCGGCGCATGAGCGAGAGCGGCGAATTCACCAGCGCCGACACGGCCGGCCCGGACGAGCGCTTCGCCGACGCCATGCTCAGTTTCTCGCCGCGCCAGGTGACCCTGCAGCCGGGCACCGCGCAAGTGGTGCGCGTCATGCTGCGCAAGCCGGAGGCGCTGGCCCCCGGCGAATACCGCTCGCACCTGCACTTCGAAAAACTGGCCGACCGCAGCAGCGCCACCAGCGTCGAACAGCAAGGCGCCGGCGCGCAGCAGATCGGCGTGGTGCTCAACTCCCTGATCGGCGCCTCGATTCCCGTCATCGTGCGGCACCAGACCGAAGGCGCCAGCGTGACCCTGGGCGCGCTGGCGTTGCAAAAGAGCGGCCAGGGCGCGCAACTCGTGTTCCAGATCGCGCGCAGCGGCGACAGCTCGGTGTACGGCGACATCAGCGCCGCCTTTACCCCGCAGGGCGGGGCCGAACAGGTGCTGGCCCAGGCTGCCGGGGTGGCGATCTACACCCCCAATCCGATGCGCAAAGCCAGCCTGGCCATGCCGGCCGGCGTGAACCTCGCGCGCGGCACCATGCACCTGCGCTTTCGCGAACGGGCCGAAGCCGGCGGCGCCCTGCTGGCCGAAGCCACCCTGGCCCTGCCCTGACCGGCGCGCGGCCGCAGTCGCGCCAACGACATGCGCGCCAACGACGTACGCGCCAGCATGCGTTCCCACCGCCCGCGCCGGCGCGCTTGCCGGCTCTGCCTGCTGCGTTTGCTGGCCCTGCTGATCCTGGCGCTGCCGGCGCCGGCGCGCGCCGCCGACGGTCCCGACCTGGTGCTCGAAGTGCGGCTCGGGGAGCACCTGGTCGCCGACGCCATCGGCGCCTACCAGCACGGCGACGACATTTACCTGCCGCTCGGCGAACTGGCGCGCCTGCTCACCATCGCCATCCGCACCGACCCGGCCGAGGGTGTCGCCAGCGGCTACATCCTCGACGAGCAGCGCGGCTTCCGGCTCGACCTGGCGCAGCGCCTGGTCGTCATCGGCGAGCGGCGCACCGGTTTTGAGGCGGCGCGCGTGCTGCGTCACCCTGACGACCTGTACGTCGCCAGCCGCCTGCTGGCGCAATGGCTGCCGCTCGACATCGACGTCGACATGGCCAGCCTGGTGCTGCGCGTGCGCGCGCGCGAAACGCTGCCGCTGCAGGCGCGCCTCGAACGCCAGTCGCGCGCCGGCCCGGCGCGGCGCGGCGACGGCACGCCCGCCCCCGCCTACCCCCGTCTCGACACGCCCTACGCGCTCGCCGGCGTGCCCTTCATCGACCAGACCGTGGCCGCCGAGCTGCGGCGCGGCGGCAGCACGGTCGGCTACACCGCCTACCTGACCGGCGACCTGGCGGGCATGGAAGCGGCGCTCTACGTCAGTGCCGCCAACAGCGCCGCCGGCGCCAGCGCGCGCATGACCCTGGCCCGCAACGACCCCGACGCCGGCCTGCTCGGCCCCCTGCACGCGCGCACCATCGCGCTTGGCAGCGTACAAGCCGCCGGCGTGGCCGACATCGCACACGCCGGTAGCGGGCGCGCCGGCGTGACCATCTCCAACCACGCGCTCGGCCAGAGCCCGCGCACCGACCGCCACACGCTGCAAGGCGACCTGCCGCCCGGCTGGGACGTGGAACTGTACTTCAACGACGCCCTGATCGGCTTCCAGCAAGCGCGCCCCGATGGCCGCTACCGCTTCGACGACCAGCCCCTGATCTACGGCAGCAATGAATTCCGCCTGGTGTTCCACGGGCCGCTGGGCCAACTGCGCGTCGAACGCCAGAGTTTCTTGATCGACCAGGCGGCGCTTGCGCCCGGCGCCATCGCCTACAGCGCCAGCGTCCAGGAAGGCCAGCGTGCGCTGGCCCAGGTCGAAGTCGGCGTGCTGGCGCAACTGACCGCCAGCGGCGGCGTGGTGCGCCTGGCGCTGGACGGCCATCAGCGGCGCTACGCCAACCTTGGCCTGCACGGTTACTGGCGCGCGCTGCTGGCCGACGCCGCGTTCGCGCGCGCCGACGGCGGTGGCACCCTGGCCCGGATCGGCCTCAAGACGCGGGTCGGCGGCATGGCGCTCGGCGCCAGCCACGCGCGCCTGGACGGCTTTAGCAGCGAACTGTTTTTGCCCGACGCCGACCCGCTGCGCAGCCGCGACGACGTGCGCCTCGACGGCCTGCTGCCGGGCGACGCACGCACCCCGCTGCCGCTGGCGCTGCAACTGCGGCGCGAACGGCTCGCCTCCGGCGCCACGCGGCATGAAGCCGGCGCGCGCCTGTCCGCGTACAGCCGGGGCATGGCCATGAGCGGCAACCTCCACTGGCGCGCCAGCGGCGGCGCGCGCCAGGCCGACGGCAGCGTACAAGCGAGCCGGCGCGTGGCCGGGGTCGGCATCAGCGGCCAGCTGCACTACGCCATCCTGCCCGACGCCGGCATCTCGTCGCTGGCGCTGGGGGCCGACAAATTCGTCGGCGACGGCTACCTCCTCAACGGCGCCGTCACGCGCACCTTCGCCGACCCGCAGTTGCGCTGGAGCGCCTCGCTCAACAAAGGCGTCGGCAGCGTCGGCATGGGCGTGAGCGCGTTTTACACCAGCCGCGGCGCCTACGGCGGCGGGGTCCAGCTGTTCATGGCGCTCGGCCGCGAACCGCGCAGCGGGCGCTGGCTGCACGACGCCGTGCCGATGGCCGGCGGCGGCGCGGCCTCGGTCCGCGTCTTCCTCGACAAGAACGGCAACGGCGTGATGGATGGCGACGACGAACCGGTCAAGGGCGCCGGATTTGCCGTCAACGGCAGCGCCCACATGGCGCGCAGCGGCGACGACGGCGTGGCCTACCTGAACCGGCTGCCGGCGCACCAGCACGCCGACATCGCGATCGACCCCGCCACCCTGGAAGACCCGCAATGGCAAGCGCGCGAAGCGGGGCGGCGGCTGGTTCCGCGACCGGGCAAGGTCAGCCGGCTGGACGTCGCGGTTGGGGTCACGGGGGAGATCGACGGCACCACCTGGCTCGATGGCGCGGGCGGCAAGCGCGGCATCGGCGACGTCGAGCTCGAACTGCTCGACCAGGGCGGCAAACTGCTGGGCAAGACGAGCAGCAGCGCGGACGGCTACTACGTGCTCGGTGGCGTCGCGCCGGGAAACTACGTCCTGCGCATCGCGCCGGCCCAACTGGCCAGGCTCGGGCTGCAAGACAGCGGCATGCACCTGATCACCATCGACCCCGCCGGGGGAATCGTCAACGGCAAAGACTTCCACGTCACCAAGTAACACCCCCAAACCGGGGTCTGACCTCTGATTCGAAACATTTTACATTCTTGCCAAAACCCCTTACAACCGGGGTCAGAGCTTTAACTCGCAACATTTCACATTCTTGCAAAACCGCGGGACCTCAGAGCCTGGTTTTACAGCATGCGGCCAATGAATGCACTGCCACCGACAATGGCACATCCATAGGCAATATTGTTGAACCGGGGTCTGCCCCGCTTAAGAAACAGTTGTCCCACATCAATCAAACCGAGGGCAAGATTTAACAAAATTTCTAGTTAAAGCTCTGACCCCGGTTGGTACGGGTTGGAAATAATTGTCTTTTGACATTCAAACCATGGGCTGGATTTAACAAAATTTCGGATCCGAGGTCAGATCCCGGTTGGGCGGGGCTCAGGCGGGCTTGGTTTGGTCGGCGATCCACTGGTCGATGATGTTCGCAAGGACGTCCATCGGCACCGAGCCGTTTTTCAGGATGACGTCGTGGAACGCCGGCAGGGTGAAGCGCTCACCGAGCGCCAGCCGCGCCTTTTCGCGCAGTTCGAGTATCCGTAACATGCCGAGCATGTAGGCGCAGGCTTGCCCCGGCCACACGACGTAACGCTCGACCTCGGCCGCGCCGATGCCGTAGTCGATCGCTTGCTGGCGCGTCCAGCCTTTGCTGTGCAAGCCGGTGTCGACCACCAGCCGGCGCGCGCGGAACAGTTCGGACCCGAGCGCACCGAGCAGCCCCGGCACGTCGCCTTCGTACCAGCCCTGCTCCACCGCCAGCCGCTCGGTGTACAGCGCCCACCCTTCGGAGTGCGCGCTGCCGCCGCCAAAAATGCGCTGCGTGCGGAACTTCGGCAGGCCGCCAAGCTCCTGCTGGATCGCGAGCTGGAAGTGGTGCCCCGGCACCGCTTCGTGATACGCCAGGCTGCGCATGCGGATCATGTCGAACGCCGGCCCGCGCAGCGGGACCCAGAAAATGCCAGGCAGGCTGCCGTCCGGCGCCGGCACGCTGTAGTGCGCCGAGGCGCTGCCTTCGGTCAGCGCCGGTTCGCGCCGCACTTCCACCGGCGCGCGCGGCATCAGCTTGAACAAGGCGGCGCTGCGCTTTTCCGCATCCTTGACCATGGCGACGTAGCTGGCAAGGATCGCCGCGCGCGGATCGGCTCCGGCAGCCGGCTGGAAGGTGTTGTCGAGCGCTTTCATGCGCACGTCGATGCTCCCTTCGGTAAATCCGAGCTGGCGCAGGTGGCGGTCCATCTCGCCTTCGATGCGCGCCACTTCGCGCAGCCCGATCGCGTGGATCTGCGCCGCTCCCAAGGTGGTGCCGGTGTAGCTGGCCAGTGCATGGCTGTAGGCGGCGGCGCCGTCGGGCAGGCGCGCGATGCCGGCTTCGTCGCCGGTGTTCGGGTGCAGTTCGGCCAGCAGCGCCCGGGTCCTGGCGTAGGCGGGCAAAATGCGCTTGCCGACAATCGCTGTGGCCTGGTCGATGGCGGCGGCGCGCGCTTGCGGCGTCAGGTCGGCCAGCGCGGCGCTGCGCTCGGCCAGCGACAGCACCAGCACATTCTTATCGGCCGCTGGCTTGAGGAAGGCGTCAACCTGCCCCTGCGCGCGTTCGAGGATGAAGCGCGGCGGCAGCATGCCGCGCGCCGCGGCCGCACGCGCCCGCGCACTGGCCTGGTCCATGCGCTCGCCGATCTGCGCCAGGCGCGCCAGGTAGCTTTCGACATCGGCCGCGCGCCGCATCGGGTGCGCGCTGGTCATGAAGTTGACCAGCGCGATGTGCGTGCCGCCGAACTGCGAAAACACGAACGCATGCTCGTCGAAACGCTCGCCGGCCAGATGATTGGCCAGCGACCAGCGCATGGTCTCGGCCGAGACGCGGTCGGTCGCATCGAGCGCGCCGGCCAGAAAGCGGTCCAGGCGCGCCACCCCGGCCTTGGCCAGCGCCGTGTAACGGGCGCGCTGCGCCTGCGTGATCGGGGCCAGCTGGCGGTCCAGCGCCTGCTGTTCGGCGCCGGCGAAATACTGGTCGACCGTGGCGCGTTGGGGCGACAGGCGCACCCAGTCGGCGGCAAAGCGGTCGGCCCATGTGTCGAAGGCGCTTTCACGGTTCTCCATGCCGGCCGGCGCGCTCGCGCCGGCTGCCGCAAGCACCGGCAAGGCGGCGCCGCCGAGCGACAGTGCCACCAGCGCGGCGGTCAGGCAGGGCGCGATGGCGCGGCGGAACGGTGTATGCATGCGAAAGTCTCCTGGTGGGTGTCATCGGCGTTTTGCCGCGACAGAATTTATCATGGATTCCGACAAGAAACCACCACAGCGGAAACCACCACCGCCCCGGCGTTTCGCCCGTCAATCCAGGCCGAACGCCGTGGCCGCGCGCGCCGCCGTGCGCCGCGGCGACAAACAACGACAATTGCTTACCTTAAGGGACTGGATCGCCAGCCCCGACTGGAGTAGCATGGCGAGCCACGATGCCAGCGCGTCTCGCCGCCTCAACCGGTACAATGCCGCCATCGCCCAGTCATTCGTCAAAGGTCATTGCATGTATATCAAGAATACCGTCATGGCGCTCGCCGCCCTGTTGCTCGCCGCCAGCGCGCAAGCCGAAGTCGCCGTTACCGCCGAAGTCGGCACCACGGGCGTCGGCGCCCATCTGATTTTCCCAATGGAAAAAACCCTGAACGCCCGTTTCGGCGCCAGCTACTTCCAGCACAAGTACAACGATACCGCCAGCACCCTGAGCTACACGATGAAGGCCAAGCTGCAAAATATCGATGTGCTGTTCGACTGGCACCTGATCGATAACAGCCCGTTCCGCCTGACCGGCGGCGTGGTATATAACGGCAACAAGATCAGCATGGTGGCGCGCCAGGATTCGAACGGCTTCTTCAACATCAACGGCAAGCAATACGCCGCCAGCCAGGTCGGCATCCTCAACGGCGGGATCGAGTACAACAAGGGCGCGCCTTATGTTGGCGTGGGCTGGGGCAATGCCTTAAGCACCGACAAGAAGTGGCAGCTCAGCGCCGACCTGGGCGCGCTGTGGCAAGGTCACCCGAAGGGCCGCTTGACGAACTCGCAATGCACCGCCGCGGCTGCCGCCTGCGCCACCCTGGCGCGCGATGTCGCCACCGAGCGCGTGAAGATGGAAGCCGACGTCGAGGCCTACAAGGTCTATCCGGTCTTGCGCGCCGGTATCAGCTACCGTTTCTGAGCGGCAGGCAACAGGCAAGGAACAGCGCGCCGCGCGGGCGTGGTTTTGGGTAGGATATCCTTTTTACAAGGGAGTGCGCCATGAAACCACGCTTTCACTCGCTCGCGGCGCTGGCCGCCTGCTGCATGCTCGTTCTGGCCACGGCCGCCTGCGGCGACAAGCAGGAACCGACCAAGCCCAAAGTGGCGACGGCGTCGTTGACCCGGTAGGCTTTTGCGCCCCGGCAAGCGCCGGACAGAGTAAACTACGCCCTTGTTCTTTCGCTGCAAGGTCGCTTCCCCATGTCTTTTGATTCCCTCGGTCTGATCGATCCCCTCGTGCGCACGCTGGACGCGCTCGGTTACCGCACGCCCACGCCAGTGCAGGCGCAAGCCATTCCCGCCGTGCTGGCCGGGCGCGACATGATGGCCGCCGCCCAGACCGGCACCGGCAAGACCGCCGGCTTCGCCCTGCCCCTGTTGCAGCGCCTGACCTTGCAGGGCCAGGTCGGCGCCAATGCGGTGCGCGTGCTGGTGCTGGTGCCGACGCGCGAACTGGCCGAGCAGGTGCATGAGAGTTTCCGCGCCTATGGGGCCGGCTTGCCGCTGCGCACCCACGTGGCCTACGGCGGCGTGAGCATCAATCCGCAGATGATGAAGCTGCGCAAGGGACTCGACGTGCTGGTGGCCACTCCCGGCCGCCTGCTCGACCTGTACCGCCAGAACGCGCTCAAGTTCGACCAGCTCGAAACCCTGGTGCTCGATGAAGCCGACCGCATGCTCGACCTGGGGTTTTCGCGCGAACTCGACGCCGTGTTCGCCGCCCTGCCGAAAAAACGCCAGACCCTGCTGTTTTCAGCCACGTTTTCGGACGAGATCCGCGCCCTGGCCGGCAAGCTGCTGAGCGACCCCTTGAGCATCGAGGTCAGCCCGCGCAACAGCACCGTCAAGCGCATCCGCCAGTGGGTCGTGCCGGTCGACAAAAAACGCAAGCCGGAACTGTTCTTGTACCTGCTTAAAAAGCACCGTTGGGGCCAGGTGCTGGTGTTCGTCAAGACGCGCAAGGGCGTGGACCAGCTGGTCGAGACCTTGCAGGCGCAGGGCGTCGCGGCCGATTCGATTCACGGCGACAAGCCGCAACCGGCGCGCCTGCGCGCGCTCGAGCGTTTCAAGGCCGGCGAAGCGAAGATCCTGGTGGCGACCGACGTGGCCGCGCGCGGGCTCGATATCGACGACTTGCCGCAGGTGGTCAATTTCGACCTGCCGATCGTGGCCGAAGACTACATCCATCGCACCGGCCGCACCGGCCGCGCGGGGGCCTCGGGCGAAGCGGTCTCGCTGGTCTGCGCGGATGAGGTGCAATTGCTCGCCGCCATCGAAATTCTGACGAAGCAAACCCTGGAACGCATCGAGGAGCCTGGTTTCTCGCCGGAACACAGGGTACCCCTCACCAACACCGCCGGCGAGGTGCTGAAAAAACCCAAGAAACCCAAGAAAGCCAAGATCAGCGGCGACGTGTCGACGGTCGACGTGCGTTTCCGCCCGCGCTGAGGCCGGCGCCGCACCATGCGCAGGGGTATGGATTGCCTTGTTAAGACATGCACAACGCAAATGCGCAAAATGCATGCCCGGCAGGGAAAACACGCATCTGTATCGGGCAAACAGCCCCATCTGTTCCGGTATTCGCCTGTGCGCCGGAGTCGCTGTGGGGTATCATACGGCTCAAGCCACAAACCGTCAGACCCTATGCCTCAGCCTCTCCCATTCGTTCCGGCAGCCATGCTGAACGTCGCCGCACTCAAGGCAAGCTGCGCAGGATGCAGCATGCATCAGCTGTGCCTACCAATGGGACTCGACAGCGAAGATATCACCCGGCTCGACAACATTATCGGCAAGCGCCGCCGCCTGTTGCGCGACGAACGCCTGTACCAGATGGACGAGCCGTTCCGCAACCTGTACGCGATCCGCTTCGGCCACTTCAAGACCTACCAGGTCAACGCCAACGGCGAGCAGCAGATTACCGGTTTCCAGATGGCCGGCGAACTGCTGGGGATGGACGCCATCAGCGGCGACCGCCACCATTGCGACGCGGTCGCGCTGGAAGACAGCGAAGTGTGCGAAATCCCGTTCGCGCGCCTGGAAGAATTGTTCGGCCAAGTGCCGACCCTGCTGCGCCATTTCCACCGCATCATGAGCCAGGAAATCACGCGCGAGCAAAATGTCATGCTATTGCTGGGAAATATGCGGGCGGAGCAGCGCTTTGCCGTATTCCTGGTCAACCTGTCGGCGCGTTACGCGGCGCGCGGTTACTCGGCCACCAGCTTCCAGCTGCGCATGTCGCGCGAAGATATCGGCAATTACCTGGGGCTGACCATCGAAAGCATCAGCCGCCTGCTGTCGCGCTTTAAAAAGCAGGGCTGGATCAGCGTCGACAAGCGCGAACTGAGCTTGCTCGACCCGGCCATGCTCAAGGCGCTGGCCGCCGGCACCGAGCAGTGCAGCCCGATGGCGTGAGCCGGCCGCGTTACGGGCCGGCGCCACCCTGCGCCGGTGCGCCTGATCCCTCCCGCAGCCAGGCGGCAAGCTCGGCTTCGAGGGTGGCGCTGCCGCTCACGGCCAGCAGCGCGCACTTTGGATGGCCCGTGAAACGCAGCATGACAACCGGCGCGCCCGAAATGGCCATAAACGCCCGCTCCCCGTGTGCCACCTTGAACCAGCCCGAATAGTAGCCGAAGGCGGCAATGCCGTTTCTTTTGGTCGACATCGCCAGGCTGCTCATATCGCCACTGCGCGTGATGACCGCCCCCTGGATGCAGGCGCGCTCGACCCTGAAGGTGTAGAAGGCATGCTTGATGACCAGTGCATCGGCTGTCAGCTCGACCGAGTGACGGATGAACATGCTTGTGCATACAAGCAGCCCCAGCAATGCCGATGCAATCAGCATGCCGCTGACAAAGCCGGTTTCCGTCGCCGTCGGGGTTGTTGTATGCGGGGTCAGGAAATAGAAGCCCGTGGTGAGCAGGAGCGGCACCGCGAACAGCATGCCGATCAAGAAAACTTGCTTGTTGGAAGTTGGAATATCGATGTTTATCATCCGGGTGTTCCATTCTGCCGTGGTTCGAGTTGTTGATTGGACACTAGCGCGACAGTATAGTTCAATGCCAGTGCGCTCAACGGCCTGTCAGGGGGCGTCGGGCACGAGCGGTGTCCACTCCTTGCCATCGAAGACCACGGCGCCATATCTGCCGGCGAACAGCATCACGCCATCTCCCACCGCCAGAACACGCGAACGGTGGCGCGCCTCCGGCGGGACGTCCGCGTCCGCCAGCTTGCCATTCCCGATGGTCCAGAGCCCGTCGTCGGAGTTACACCAGACCTTGTCCGCAAACCACACCATATCGTTGAAGGGCCGTGCCAGCGTCGTTTTTTGAATGAGCTTCCACAAATTCTCGCGCCCGCGCAAAATGCCCCCGCCTTGCAAACCGATGTAGACATAGCCGTCGCCGGCGCAGCAGATCGCCTGGATATGCTGATCGACCCGTACGCGGCACTGGTGCCAGCGCACGCCGTCGAAGCGCCAGACGTCGCCCTTGCCTCCCGCACAGTAGATGTCCCGGGCGCTGAAGCCATCGATGACGTCGAAGCCCTCATCATTCGAGCCGTGAGCGTCTCGCTCCGGTTCCGGCAGCGTGTCCCGGCCTGCCAGGCTTTCCCAGACACCGCACGCGGTCCTGCGGCACACCGCGCGCCAGGGACCCGCTGCGTAGACCAGTCCGTCGATGGTGGCGAGCGCGTTTACGGAGGTAACGAGCGCAGCGGTAGCGCTACCCATCGGGATTGCCGCTTCCATGCCGCGTTGACCGCTGCCGAGGACGGCGACGCCGCCACGCGCGCCGACCATGACCGCCTGCTCCAGCGGCTGGCGCGCAACGGCCAGAAAAGGCCAAGCGAATCCCGTGTATTCCTTGTAATCGATTTCTCCGGTATCGGTGAAGACATTCACCATCCGCTTGTTCGGTTCTTCCACGGCAAAGTCGTCCACTGCTTCGATACAAGCAAACGAAAAGGCATGCTTGCTGCGCACCGCACAGTCGTGCAGATAGAAATCGCCGAAGGCGGCGTCCCAGTTTTTCTCGCTGATCATCCTTGCCGTCCCGGTTGCGTCCAGGCGAGCATGATAGCCGAGCCACGGGCGAGCTGTCAGGACGGTGCCGTTGCTAGAACGGCGGATGCGGATCGTCCGGCACCACCACCAGATAATAGGTCAGCATGCTGGCCAGCGCGCAAAAAATCCAGAAGAAGAAAAAGCCGATCGTGTACACCGCCATCGGCGTCAAGGCCAATTGCCCCATGTGCAGTTCTTCGCGCGGATCGAACATCGCAAAGAAACAGCCTTCGGCCAGCATCGCCGCCAGGAAGGCGGGCCACAGTACTTTCATCGCAAGACGCATCGACACTCCCCCGTTTAGTTTGTTGCTTGCTGGACGTCGGCCTTGATCGCCAGCGCCTGCTCGCGCGGCCAGTGCCAGGCTGCGGCCAGGCGCCAGTCGCGCTTGCCGCCTTCGACCACCACCTGCCAGCGCGCGCGCTCGAGCATCGGCAGCGCCACCGAAAACCGCCCGCCGGCGTCCGGGATCACATCGATCTTGCGGTCCTTTTCGGGCTGGGTGGCGTGCGCCAGATGAATGCTGAACGGCGCGTTCAAGGGCTGCCCGCCGCTGCTCAACATCCCCGCCAGCTTTTCGCTGGCCGGGTCATAATGCGCGTCGAAAGCGAGGCGCATGGCGCTGGCCACGCGGTCGCGCCGCAAGTCCTGGTTGATCGCCTTGCCCTGCTTGTAATAGTCGTCGACGACCATGGCGTCCTGGCCGCGATAGGCAATGACGCCAAGGTTCACGCCGGCCACCACCACGATGGCGGGACCGAGCATCAGCAGCCACGGCCAGCGGTGCTTGTACCACGGGCCGGCGGGGGGAGTCAGGGGTGTGGCGGTTCGCATGCGAGTCTCCTTGTTTGCTTGTTCTGGCTTATTTGGGCACGATGAACACGGCTTTTTCACGCACCGTGAGCGAGGGATCGTCCACTGCGGTGATCTCGAACTCGATATGGTTCGAGCCCTTCGCCGCCGCACTGCGCTCCACCTGCACCCGCACCGGCACCGCGCGCGTGCTGGCGCCATCGAGCACCGCCACGTCGGTCGTGGCCAGGCGCACCGAATCGATGCCCGAAACCTTGATGCGGAAGCGATGCCCGGTTTCGGCCGTATTCATGATCTGCAGGCGGTACACGTTTTCGATCAGGCCGTCGCCCACTTCGCGCCCCATCGAACCGCGGTCGCGAATCACGTCGAGCTTGAGCGGGGTGCGCAGCGCCAGCGCCGTGCCGAAGCCGGCCACGATCAGCACCAGCAGCCCGGTATAAATCAGGACGCGGGTGCGCAGGATGCGCTGGCCGATGCGCTTGGCCGACCACTTGTTGTCCATCGCGTTGTCGGTCGAGTAGCGGATCAGCCCGCGCGGCAGGTCGATCTTGTCCATCACGCCGTTGCAGGCGTCCACGCAGGCGGCGCAGCCGATGCATTCGTACTGCAAGCCCTTGCGGATGTCGATCCCGGTCGGGCACACCTGCACGCACATATTGCAGTCGATGCAGTCGCCCCTTTTCTTTGCTTCTTCCGCCGTGGCCTTGGGATTGATGGGACCGCGCGGTTCGCCCCGTTCCTGGTCGTAGGTGACGATCAGGGTGTCCTTGTCGAACATGGCGCTCTGGAAGCGCGCATACGGGCACATATATTTGCACACCTGCTCGCGCAGCCAGCCGGCGTTGCCGTACGTGGCAAACGCATAAAAACCGATCCAGAACCATTCCCACGGTCCCAGCGCGAAGGCGCCGATGTTCGCCAGGAGCGAACGCACCGGCGCAAAATAGGCCACGAAACTAAAGCCCGTAAACAGCGCCACCGCGCCCCACGCCAGGTGCTTGGCGGTCTTCCTGGCCAGCTTGTCGGCGGTCCAGGGCTGGCGGTCGAGGCGGATGCGGGCGCTGCGCGCGCCTTCGATCTTGCGCTCGATCCACATGAAAATCTCGGTGTAGACCGTCTGCGGACAGGCGAAGCCGCACCACACCCGTCCCGCGATCGCGGTCACGAGGAACAGCAGGTAGGCGGCGATGATCAACAGCGCCGCCAGGTAGATGAAGTCCTGCGGCCACAACACCATGCCGAAGATGTAGAACTTGCGCGCACCGAGGTCGAACAGGACGGCCTGGCGGCCGTTCCAGTTCATCCACGGCAGGCCGTAAAAGACCAGCTGCGTGATCCACACGCAGGCCCAGCGCAAGCTTGCGTATCGTCCTTTTGCTTCGCGCGGATAGATTTCCTCGCGCGCCGCATACATCCGGATCACCGCCGGCTTGGTGGGGGCCTGGTTCATTTTGCTGCTACCTCCGCCGCTTGCGGCTTGGCCGGATCGTTCGACAGGCTCCACACATACGCCGCCAGCACATGTACCTTCGACTCGCCCAGGAACTCGTGGAAGGCCGGCATGGTGTTGGTGCGGCCCTTGCGGATCGTTTCCATGATCGTCTCGGCGCTGCCGCCGTACAGCCAGACCTTGTCGGTCAGGTTGGGCGCGCCCAGTGCCTGGTTGCCGACCCCGCCGGCGCTATGGCAGGCGATGCAGGCGGCGAACTTGGACTTGCCGAAGGAAACCTTGATCGGATCGGCCGTCAAGCCCGACAGGCTCTTGACGTAATGCGCCACGTTTTCGATATCGGACTCGGAGCCGACCGCCGCGCCCATCGGCGGCATCATGCCGTTACGGCCCTTCATGATGGTTTCCTTGATCACCGAAGGCTCGCCGCCGTGCAGCCAGTCCTTGTCGGTCAGGTCGGGGTAGCCCTTGTTGCCGCGCGCATCGGAACCGTGGCACTGCGCGCAATAGGTCAGGAACATGCGCTCGCCGATGGCGTGCGCCTGCGGATCGGCCGCCACGGCCTTGAGGTCCTCGCTGGCGTACTTGGCGAACAGCGGGCCGTAGTCGGCATCGGCCTTGGCCAGCTCCTGCTGGTATTCGCCGGTCGACTTCCAGCCCAGTTTGCCGGCGTAGCTGCCCAGCCCCGGATACAGCACCAGGTACACCAGGGCGAACACGATGGTGATGTAGAACAGCCACATCCACCAGCGCGGCAGCGGGGTATTGAGTTCGGTCAGGTTCTCGTCCCACACGTGGCCCGTGGTGCCGTCGCTGCCCGGTTCGACCGTGTGGGTCGATTGCGACCACAGCAGCACGCCGCAGCCGACGATCGCCAGGATCGTGATGATGACGATGTAGAGGTCCCAGAAACCGCTGGTGAAATCAGCCATGACCGCTCTCCCCTGCGTTGTCCTCGTTGTCGTCCGCAAACGGCAGCGCCGCCTGCGTTTCGAAGTCCTTGTTGCCCTTGAGGACAAATGTCCACAGCAAGATGCCGCAGAAAGTGGCGAAGCTGATGACGGTCATTACGCTGCTCGCACTGTCAAAAATATGTTCGATTGCCATGTCAGTTCCTGGTTTTGATCTGGATGCCGAGGCCCTGCAAATAGGCGATCAGGGCATCCTGTTCAGTCTTGTCGGCCAGCGCGGCCGGTGCCTGGGCGATGTCTTCTTCCGTGTACGGCGTCGACAGGCGCTGCAGGGCGCGCATTTTCGGGACCACCTCGGCCGGGTTGAGCTTCGTTTTCGCCAGCCACGGGTAGCCGGGCATGTTCGATTCCGGCACCACGTCGCGCGGGTTGTCCAGGTGGGTGCGGTGCCATTCATCGCTGTAGCGGCCTCCGACCCTCGCCAGGTCGGGACCGGTGCGCTTGGAACCCCACTGGAACGGACGGTCGTAGACGAATTCGCCGGCCACCGAATAGTGGCCATAGCGCTCGGTCTCGGCGCGGAACGGACGGATCATCTGCGAGTGGCAGTTGTAGCAGCCCTCCCGCACGTAGATGTCGCGTCCGACCAGGCGCAGGGCCGAGTAAGGCTTCAGGCCGGCCACCGGCTCGGTGGTCGACTTCTGGAAGAACAGGGGTACGATTTCCACCAGGCCGCCGAAAGACACGACCAGCAAAACCAGTCCGATCAGCAGCCACGGGTTCTTCTCGATTGACTCATGTGAAAATTTCATTACAAGCTCCGGAATCAGGCGTGTGCGGGTAAAAGGGTCGGAATGCGCGCATCTTCGCTGGCGGTGCCGCGCATGGTCTGGAAGGTGTTAAAGGCCATCAGCAGCATGCCGCTCAGGTACAGCAGGCCGCCGCCGACGCGGATCACGTAGTACGGGTAGGTTGCCTTGACGCCTTCAACAAACGTGTAGGTCAAGGTGCCGTCGCTGTTGACAGCGCGCCACATCAGGCCCTGCATCACGCCGGCGATCCACATCGAAGCGATATACAGCACGATGCCGATGGTCGCGACCCAGAAGTGGGTGTCGATCAGGCGCACGCTCCACATTTCCTTCTTGCCCGCCAGGCGCGGGATCAGGTAGTAGATCGAGCCCATGGTGATGAATCCGACCCAGCCCAGGGCGCCGGCGTGTACGTGGGCGACGGTCCAGTCGGTGTAGTGCGACAGCGCGTTGATGGTCTTGATCGACATCATCGGGCCTTCAAACGTCGCGATACCGTAGAACGAGAGCGACACGATCAGGAACTTGAGGATCGGGTCGGAGCGCAGCTTGTGCCATGCGCCCGACAGGGTCATGATCCCGTTGATCATCCCGCCCCACGATGGCGCCAGCAGGATCAGCGAGAAGACCATGCCGATCGACTGGGTCCAGTCGGGCAGCGCGGTGTAGTGCAGGTGGTGCGGTCCCGCCCACATGTAGGTGAAGATCAGGGCCCAGAAGTGGACGATCGACAGGCGATACGAGTACACAGGGCGCTCGGCCTGTTTCGGGATGAAGTAATACACCATGCCGAGGTAGCCGGCGGTGAGGATGAAGCCGACCGCATTGTGGCCGTACCACCATTGGATCATCGCATCCTGCACCCCGGCGTAGGCCGAGTAGGACTTCCAGAACGAGGCCGGCATGACCGCGCCGTTGACGATGTGGAGGATCGCCACGGCCAGGATGTAGGCGCCGAAGAACCAGTTGGCGACGTAGATGTGCTTGACCTTGCGCTTGACGATGGTGCCGAAGAAGACGATCGCGTAGATCACCCAGACCACCGTGATCAAGAGCGCGATGGGCCATTCCAGCTCGGCGTACTCTTTACCGCGCGTGAAACCCATCGGCAAGGTGATGGTGGCCAGCACCAGGATCGCCTGCCAGCCCCAAAAGGTCACCATGGCCAGCGCGTCCGAGAACAGGCGTACCTGGCAGGTGCGCTGCACCACCCAGTACGAGGTTGCAAACAGGCCGTTGATGCCGAATGCAAAAATGACCGCATTGGTATGCAGCGGACGCAGGCGCCCGTAGCTTAACCATGCGATGTCGAAATTGAGGGCCGGCCAGGCCAGCTGCGCGGCGATGAAAACGCCGACCAGCATACCGATAACGCCCCAAAAGACGGTGGCGATCGTAAAATATCTGACGATCTTGTTGTTGTAACTTAAAGCTCTGTCCACAAAGGCTCTCCTGAGAATGCAACGATGACAGCAGAAGAGTAAATTTCCCAGACTCAAAAATCCTTGATGTGAATCAAAAACGCCGGAATCACTCCTTGTCCTTGCGCAATGAGTTCTGTGCCGTGTCCGGCGCGGCGGGCAACTCTTCATCGTCGAGCAGGATGCGCATGCCGGGACCATCGAGGTCGTCGAACTGGCCGCTGTCGGCCGCGCCGAAAAACACCCACGCCGCCAGGATGACGATGAACACGCTCAGGGGGACCAGCAGGTAGAGCGATTCCATCAGGCGGTCCTGGCGCGGCGCAGGCGCAATGCGTTAATCACAACCACGGCGGAACTGAGCGACATGCCCGCCGCCGACAGCCACGGATTGATCAGCCCGAAGGCGGCTGCGGGAATCGCCACGCAGTTGTAGACGCTTGCCCAGGCCAGGTTCTGGCGGATGATGCGCAGCGCGCGCGCCGCCCCCAGGGCCGCGTCGTCGAGCGCCGACAAGCGGTTTGAGAGCAGCACGCAGTCGGCCGAGAGCTGCGCCAGCGCGGCCCCGCCACCCATGGCGAACGAGACGTCGGCCGCGCGCAGCACGGCGGCGTCGTTGATGCCGTCGCCGACCATCGCCACCACCGCGCCCTGCGCTTGCAGCTGCTGCACATAGGCGAGCTTTTGCTCCGGTAGCTGCTGGCCGATGGCGGTGTCGATGCCGAGCGCCGCGCCGGTGCGGCTGACCACACTCTGGTCGTCGCCGCTCAACAGAATGACGGTCTGGCCACGCGCCTTGAAGCGCCGCACCACCTCGGGCGCGTCGGCGCGCAGGGCGTCGGCCAGCTCGAAACGCGCCAGCAGCACGCCGTCGACGCCCAGATAGACGTTGCTGACATCCGGCCAGCGCGGCGCCGGCGCGGCGCCGGCGTAGCCATCGCGCCCGAGCCGATAGCGCATCCCGTCGATCGTGCCTTCCACGCCCTGCCCGGCTTCGCTATGCAGTTCCGTCGCGTGCGGCGCGCCGCTTGGTGCGGCCGTGCGGATCGCCAGCGCCAGCGGATGGGCGCTGCCCGCCTCCAGCGCCGCCGCCAGTTGCAGGCAGCGCGCCGCGTCCAGCGTGGCCAGCGGCTCCACGTGGCGCAGCAGCGGGCGCCCTTCGGTCAGGGTGCCGGTCTTGTCGAACACGATATGGGTGGCGCGTTGCAGCGTTTCGAGCACGTGCGGCTGCACCACCAGCACGCCGCGCCGCACCAGCGCATCGGTGGCGGCGGCCAACGCGGTCGGGGTGGCCAGCGACAGCGCGCACGGGCACGACACCACCAGCACCGCGATCGCCACCTGCCAGGCGCGGCTTGGCTCGACCATCTGCCAGCCGATGAACACCGCCACCGTCAGCAGCAGCAAGCCCACCACGAACCAGGCGGCCACCTGGTCGGCCCACTGGGCGATGCGCGGCTTGCCCTGGCCGGCCTTTTCGACCAGCTTGACCAGGCGCGCCAGCGTGCTGTCGCTGGCCACGCGGGTCACGCGCAGCACGATGGCCTGGGTGGTGTTGATGGCGCCGCCCGGCAGCTCGTCCCCCGGCACGCGCGCCTGGGCGCGGCTTTCGCCGGTCAACAGCGCCAGGTCGATGTCGGAGTGTCCTTCGAGGATGACGCCGTCGGCCGCGACCGCGCTGCCCGGCTCGACCAGGATCACGTCGCCCTCGGCCAGGCTGGCGGCGGCGACCATGGTGGCCTGGCGCGAAGCGGGCCAGCCGGCCAGGCGCTGGGCCGCCGCCGGCAAGGCGCGCTGCAGGTCTTCGAGCGCGCGCGCGGCTTTGCGGCGCGCCGTCATTTCGAGGTAACGGCTGGCCAGCAGCAGGAAGATGAACATCGTCACCGAGTCGTAGTACACCTCGCCCGTGCCGCGCAGGGTCGCCAGCACGCTCGCGCCAAAGGCGGCACCGATGCCGATCGCCACCGGCAGGTCCATGCCCGGCATGCGCGCGCGCAAGCTGGCCCACGCCCCTCTGAAGAACGGCTGGGCCGAGTACAGCACCGCCGGAATGGTCAGCAGCAGCGAAGCCCATTGCATCAGGGCGGCCATCGGCGCGTCCATGGTGCCGTCGTCGGCAATGTAGGCCGGCAGCGCGTACATCATCACCTGCATCATCGACAAGCCGGCCACGAACAACTGGCGGAACTGCTTCTTGCGGTTTTTTTCTTGTTTGACGCCGTGCAGCGCGGCTTCGTAAGGGTACGCGGTGTAGCCGATCCCGCGCAGGGCCTGGACGATGTCGCTCGGCTTGCAGGCGGCGGCGTCCCACGTCATGTGCAGGCGCTCGGTGGCCACATTGACCTGGGCCTCGCGCACGCCGGGCAGGCGCGCCAGGCGCCGTTCGATCAGCCACACGCAGGCGGCGCAGCGGATGCCGTCGAGCGAGTACACGCCGTGCGAATACACGCCGTGCGCATACACGCCGTGCGCATACACGCCGTGCGCATACACCCCTTCACGCTGTTCGCCTTGTGTCGCCACGACGGCGCTGTCGTACAGCGCCAGCTCGGGCGGCACCAGGTCCACGCCTTCGGCCCGCTCGGCGAACACGCTGCGGGTGCGGTAGTAGTCGGCCAGGCCGGCGTCGACGATGGCATGCGCGACCGCTTCGCAGCCGGGGCAGCACATCGGGCGCGCCTGGCCATCGATGCGCACCGACCAGCTGGCCCCAACAGCGACCGGCAGCCCGCAGTGGTAGCAGGCGGTGGCGAACGGCTGCGCGCTCAATGGCTACCCGCCGTGATGCACAGCGCGTCGAGCCAGCCGGCCTGGCCGCCGCCGGCCGCGCGCACCAGGCCCAGCACGCCGAAGGCCAGCACCACCAGGCCGGCGCCGATGCGCACGGCGCGCTGTTGCAGGGCCGCGCGCAGACGCGCACCCGCCATGCCCATCGCCAACAGCATCGGCAAAGTGCCCAGGCCAAAGGCCAGCATCACCAGCGCGCCGTCGGCAACCGAACCGGTGAACATGGCGGTCATCAGCACGCTGTAGACCATCCCGCACGGCAGCCAGCCCCACAGCGCGCCCAGCGCCAGCATCTTGAGCGGGCTGTCGAGCGGCATGATGAAGCGCATCAGGGGCCGCGCGCGCTGCCACAGAATTTGTCCCAGCGTTTCCAGTTTGGCCAGGCCGCGCCAGGCATCCATCAGGTACAGGCCGAGGATGACCAGCATCAGGTTGGCCAGCCAGTAGCCGCCGGCCTGCAAGGCGGTCAGGCCCGCGAGGGTGCGTGCGCCCCCGGCCAGGCCTCCGGCCAGCGCGCCGGCCGTCATGTAGCTGGCGATGCGGCCGGTGTTATACGCCAGCACGCGCGCGCCGCCGTCGAAGGCGGCGCGCTGGGTCATGACGGCCACCGGAAACGGACGCGCGCCGGCAGGCGCCGGGGGAACCGCCGAAAAGGCGCTGACGATCCCGCCGCACATGCCGACGCAGTGGACGCTGCCGAGCAGGCCCACCACGAACACCGGAATCAGATTGACTGCGTTCACCGCTGTTCCGTCAGATGGTCCGCGAATAGGAGCCCGACCCGCGCGGCGCCGGCGCGGCCTGGCTCAGATAGCGGTCGAACACCATGCACACGTTGCGGATCAGCAGGCGCCCTTTCGGCGTCACGCTCAGCCACTCGGGGCCGATGGTCACCAGGCCGTCGGCTTCGAGCACCTTGAGGCGTTCCAGTTCGGCCGCAAAGTAGCTCGAAAACGCGATCGGGTACGCCTGCTCGATGGACGGCATCGACAGCTCGAAGTGGCACATCAGCATCTGGATGATGGTGCGGCGCAGGGCGTCGTCCATCGACAGGCGGATCCCGCGCGCCACCGGCAGTTCGTTCTTGTCGATCAGGTCGTAATAGGCGTCGAGCGTCTTGACGTTCTGGCTGTAGGTGGCGGCCACCGCGCTGATGGCCGATACGCCGCACGAGACCAGGTCCATGTCGGCGTGGGTCGAATAGCCCTGGAAGTTGCGGTGCAGCCGGCCTTGGCGCTGGGCCACGGCCAGGTCGTCTTCCGGCTTGGCGAAATGGTCCATGCCGATGTACACATAACCGGCCTGCTCCAGCTTGCGGATCGCCAGGCCGAGCATGTCGAGCCGTTCGTCGGCGCTTGGCATGTCCGCGTCAATGATGCGGCGCTGCGGCTTGAACAGGTGCGGCATGTGCGCATAGTTATAGATGGCGATGCGGTCCGGATCGGCCTTGATCACCTTGTCGATGGTTTGCGCCATCGTAAATACGTTCTGCTTGGGCAGGCCGTAAATGAGGTCGATGCTCACCGAGCGGAAGCCCGCTTCGCGCGCGGCGTCGATGATGGCCTGGGTTTCGGCCTCGGGCTGGATGCGGTTGACCGCCGCCTGCACCGCCGGGTCGTAATCCTGCACGCCCAGGCTGACACGGTTGAAACCCTGGCGGCGCAGGCTCAGGACACGCTCGCGCGAGACCGTGCGCGGGTCGATTTCGATCGAATATTCGCCGCTGCCGTCGGGCGCGAACTGGAACCAGCGGCGCAGGTGGTCCATCAGCTCTTCCATCTGCGCGTCGGTGAAGTAGGTCGGCGTGCCGCCGCCCAGGTGCAACTGCTCGACCTGGTTCATGCCGGCGAACAGCCTGCCCTGCATCTCGATCTCGCGTTTCAGGTAGCCCAGGTAGGTAACCGCCTTGTCGTGGTTCTTGGTGACGATCTTGTTGCAGGCGCAGTAGTAGCACACCGATTCGCAGAACGGGATGTGCAGGTACAGCGAGAGCGGCTTGACCGTGCCGCGTGTGCGCAGCCCCGCCACCGCATGCAGGTAGTCGCGGTAGCCGAAAGCTTCGCTGAAGCGGTCGGCGGTCGGGTACGAGGTGTAACGCGGACCGTTCTGGCTCAACTTGCGGATCAGGTCCGGATCGAAATCGATCGGACGCGGATTGGCAATGGGGATAACGGTATGCAGCATGGTTGACTCCTAGGCGATGGGACCGAGTGTAGGGATCAGGGCTCGCGAAATCCTTGACCTGCATCAAAAACAGCCGAGTCGGCATGTGCTGGCCGCTTCGCCGGCGCCCGCCGCACCCGGCTCTCGCCGCCGAACTTGAACACCGAGATCGCCTGCGCCAGATGCACGGCCTGCCCGGCTACGCTGGCCGCCGCCGTGGCCGATTCCTCGACCAGGGCCGCGTTCTGCTGGGTGATCTGGTCCAGGTGCGCCACCGCTTCGTTGACCTGGGCGATGCCGCTCTTTTGCTCGATGCTGGCGCGCTTGATGTCGCTCATGATGGCGGTGGCGCGCTGCACCGATTCGACCACGCCGGCCATGGTGCCGCCGGCTTCCTCGACCAGGCGGTCGCCGTTCCTGACCTTGGTGACCGAATCCTCGATCAGGTGCTTGATGTCGCTGGCGGCGGCGGCCGAGCGCTGGGCCAGCGCGCGCACTTCGCCCGCCACCACGGCAAAGCCGCGTCCCTGCTCGCCGGCGCGCGCCGCTTCCACGGCGGCGTTCAGCGCCAGGATATTGGTCTGGAAGGCGATCCCGTTAATCAGGCTGATGATATCGACAATCTTGGCGGCCGAATCACTGATCTGCCCCATCGTCGCCCCCACCTGGGCCACCGCCTGGCCGCCCTTGCCGGCGATGCTGGACGCCGACAGCACCAGCTGGTCGGCCTGCAAGGCGCGCTCGGCGTTCTCGCCCACGGTCACCGCGAACTGCTCCATGCTGGCGGCGGTTTCTTCGAGACTGGACGCCTGCGACTCGGTGCGCGCGGCCAGGTCGGCATTGCCGACCGCGATTTCGCGCGTGGCAGTCTCGATCGAGGCCACGTTGCTGCGCACGTCGCCGATGATGGCGCGCAGGTTGACCGCCACCTGGCGCAGGCCGCGCAGCAGCTGGCCCATGTCATCGGTGCGCTCGGCGGCGCACAGGAACGACAAGTCGCCGCCGGCCAGCGCCTGTACCGCCTCGGCGGCCTGCCGCATCGGCGCCACGATGGCGCGGTGCAGGGCGACCCAGCCGGCCAGCGCCAGCAGCGCGCCGCACGCGCCCAGGCTACCCAACATGACGCTGCCGGACGCCGCGCCAAGCACCGCCAGCAGTGCGGCCAGGCTGCCCATCAGGATGCCGATCCGTACGCCGATCGGCAAATGCAGGGCGGCGCGCAGGCGCGTGGCCAGGCCGGTGCGCACCGCGCCGCCGTCCACGATCGCCAGTCCGGCGGCGCGGCCCTCCTTGAAGCGCTGGTACAACTCGCCGGCGGCCTTGATCTGTTCACGCGTGGGGCGCGTGCGCACCGACATGTAGCCGACCGCCTGGCCGTTTTCCTTGACCGGCGTGACGTTCGCCACCACCCAGTAAAAGTCGCCGTTCTTGCGCCGGTTCTTGACCAGGCCTGTCCAGGGGCGGCCGGCCTTCATGCTGCACCACAGGTCGGCGAAGGCTTCGGCCGGCATGTCCGGATGGCGCACCAGATTGTGCGGCTTGCCCAACAATTCATCTTCGGGAAAGCCGCTGACCTCGATGAAGGCGGCGTTGACGTAGGTGATCTTGCCCTTGGTGTCCGTTTTGGAGACGATGGACTGGCCTTCGCGCAGCTCGTATTCGATACCCGTTACTGGCAGATTGTTGCGCACGCAGATACTCCTTTTGCCCTAGAGCATTAATTCAATAGGACGAGTCTAGCCTGGATGTTGCATAAACCGGAATTGCGGACTGGCCTTTCCCTTGACGTCTGTCTGGCTGAGCTTGAGTAGTGCGCCGGGCAAAGTTCGCCCTACCCACGCGCAGTAGGGTTCGGCAAGCTGGC
>NZ_WHJF01000008.1:0-112821 GCF_011682185.1 Massilia genomosp. 1 | reverse complement strand
AGCTGCTCTGGGGTAGAATTCATGTCGGGCAAGGTGTGTTCGTGCTGATAGGGTAGGTTTTTAGATAACTCCCATTCTATCAATCACTTACGGCATTCTTGCCCTTTTTTGTGCAAAATTCAGGCTAAGAGGCGCTACTTGAGCGAATCCGGTCTTTTTTTCATCGATCATGTACGCCACTTAACCAGCACACACTCATGAATCGACTATCACGCGCACTTGAATCGCTTGACGGCCTGTCGGTCGGCGATGCGTTCGGCCAGTGCTTTTTCCAGCTGGTCGATCCGGACGGCGATCTTGCCGAACGCCGCTTGCCGCCATCGCCGTGGCATTACACCGACGATACCGAGATGTCGCTGTCGATCCTGGCCGGGCTGGCGCGCGATGGCCATATCGACCAGGACCTCCTGGCCGCCAGCCTGGCCGCGCGCTACGATTACGAGCGCGCCTACGGCCCGTCGATGCACCGGGTACTGGCCCGCATTCGCGAGGGCGAGGATTGGCGCGCGGTCGCCGGCAGCACCTTCGAAGGGCAGGGCTCGTGGGGCAATGGCGCGGCCATGCGCGCAGCGCCGCTGGGCGCTTTCTTCGCCGGCGATCTGGCGCAGGCCGCCGCCCAGGCGGCGCTGTCGGCACAAGTGACGCACGCGCACGCCGAAGGCGTGGCCGGCGCCGTGGCCGTGGCGCTGGCCGCCGCGCAGGCGAGCCGTCTGCGCGGATGCGCCGCGCTGCCGACCTCACGCGATTTTCTTGAGGGCGTGCTGGCGTTGCTGGCGCCGGGCGAGGTGCGTTCGCGCATCGTGCGGGCGCAGTCGATCGGCAGCGTCAAATCAGTGCAGTTCGCGGTGTCGATTCTCGGCAACGGCGTCGGCATGTCGGCCCAGGATACCGTGCCGTTTGCGCTGTGGTGCTGCAGCCACCATCTGGATAACTATGAAGAGGCGCTGTGGCTGGCCGTCAGCGCGGGCGGCGACCGCGATACCATCTGCGCCATCGTGGGCGGCATCGTGGCCTGCTGCGCCGGCGCGGCAGCCATCCCGCAGGAGTGGAAAGGGCGCCGTGAGCCACTGCCGACCTGGCACCTGCCAAGCGGATCGGACGGCATGACCCTCATGCCCCCATCGTCCGGCTGAAAAACACGGTCGGCTGCCCGCTGCGGATGCGGTACAGCTGCGCCGGACGATTGCTGCCGTGGCGCTGCTTGCCGGTGATTTCTTCCAGAAAGTCGCCTTCCTTCACGCGCTTGCGAAAGGCGCTCTTATCGATCGGCCGCCCCAGCACGATTTCATACACGCGCTGTAAATCGGAGAGGGTGAATTCCGGCGCCAGCAGGTGTGCCGGCAGCGAGGTGTATTCGACCTTGTTGCGCAGCCGCTGGACTGCCGTGGCCAGGATCACGCCGTGATCGAACGCCAGGTCCAGGTCCACCCCGGCCGCGCCGACCGGATGCCAGGAGGCGGCGTCGGCTCCCGCTCCGTGCTGCAATGCGATATGGCTTGATCCGATCAGTGCAAAATAGGCGAACGTGGCCGACCAGCCGCGCGGATCGCGCGTGCTGCTGCCGAATCCCTGCAATTGCTCGAGATAGGGCGCCGTCACCCCGGTCTTTTCGCGCAGCTTGCGCAAGGCCGTTCCGTCCAGGTCCGGGTCGTTACGGATATCGATAAACCCGCCGGGCAGCGCCCATTGCCCTTTGGCCGGATGGGCGCCACGGCGTACCAGCAGCACGTGCAAGGCTTGCTCCCGTACCGTGAAAATCACCAGGTCGACGCTGGTCAATGGCACATCGAATGCGTGGACGTTGTAGCTGGCGAGATATTCCTGTTCAGTGAGATCGGCGTTACCCATCGTTGTCCCCGTTGTCGTGAAGACGGATTCTATCACTTTTGCCGCGTTAGTTAAAAAATACAACTAAGTTAGTTGTATTTTTCCACTAAGTCATTTATGCTGGAGCGATGCAAATCAATGGCAACCATAAAAAGAAGGAACGGCAATGAGTATCAATCGGGATCGTCGCGCATCGATTGCGCAAGAAACCCTGGCGGTCATGGAACGGGGAAGTTACCAGAACGGGCGCGGGGAGGAGGTGTCGATAACCGCTGCGCAGGCGCTGGCCGTGGCGCAGTCGCGCCATTACTCGTCCGACAGCCTGGCGCAATTGCGCCAGGCGCCGGTTCGCGGCGAAGCGACAACCACGCAGTTCGAGGTGCGCAACGAATCGAGCCTGGCCGCCGCGCGGCGCATTGTCGGCGCGGGACGCCCGGACCCGCTGTGCCTCAATTTCGCCTCCGCGAAAAACCCGGGCGGCGGTTTTCTCGGCGGCGCCGAAGCGCAGGAAGAAAACCTGGCCAAGTCGTCCGGCCTGTATGCGTGCATCGTGCAGATGACGCAGATGTACGCCGCCAACCGTGCGCTGCGCTCGTGCATCTACAACGACGACATGATCTATTCGCCCAAGGTGCCGGTGTTCCGCGACGATGCGTACGGGTTTCTCGACGCGCCTTATCTGGCCAGTTTCGTCACCGCGCCCGCCGTCAACCGCGGTGCGCTGGCGCGCAATGAACCGGAACGCATGCCGGATGTGGAAGCGTGCATGCTGCGGCGGATCGACAAGCTGCTGGCGCTGGCCCTGCATCACGGCCACACCGACCTGATTCTCGGCGCCTGGGGTTGCGGCGTGTTCGGCAACCTGCCCGGTGAGATGGCCGGCTGGTTTGGCGCGCAGTTGCTGCATAACCCGCGCTACCAGAATGCGTTCGCCCACGTTACGTTTGCGGTGCTCGACCGACACGATCGCGGCACCTTCGCCGCATTCGATGAGGTATTCGGCAGGCTGTAAGATGGCGCCATGCGTGCCATGTGCATGTCAGCCTGATCGGAAACTTTGATCATTCGGCCGCAATCTGGTAAAACCATGCTCCGCGTATCCGGCCGATTCCCGGCCGCACGCATATGCATATCTACAAGGAGCGTCATGCCGAAGTCCCCCACCACCATTCGCACCATTCGTGCCGCCGTCGCGCTGGCCATGCTGTCGCTGTGCGCCGCTGTTTCCGCCGCCGAACCCGCGTGGGTCACCAAAAGTAATGCCAACGCCAAGCTGGTACTGAACGTCATGGCCAAGTACGAGCCCGAAAGCGCCAGCGACCTCGGCGTCGACGGTTATGACGAGCAGATTAGCGACCTCTCGCGCGATCACTTCGAGCAGACCAATAAAGATACCCGCGCCGTCATCGCCGAACTGCAAAAACGCCGCAAAGCCGAGCTTGATGCCAAAATCCGTCAGGATATCGATATCCTGATCGGCAGCGCCGAAGACCAGCTGCGCGCGGCCAGTCTCAATCGTCAATACTTTGTGCCGTTCGATAACCTGGCCGCGCAGCTGTTTGGCGTGGTGCGCCAGACGCTCGATCCGCGCATTCCGAAAGAACGCCAGAAGACCCTGCTGGTGCGCCTGCAGAAATACGCCGGCCTGGCCAAGGGCTATCGCCCGGTCACCGAGCTGGCGGCCGAGCGCCTGCAGGAACGCCTGAAAGCGAACAAGGCCCTGATCGGTCCTTTCAAGGATGAAGTTGAACAAGCGATCAACGATAGCCCGACCCTGATCAAGGGCATCAAGGAGCTGCTCGCCAAAAGCGAGCTGCAAGGCTGGGAACCGAGTTTCGCCGCGCTCGAAACGCAGCTGACCGCCTACAATGAACACGTGAAAAAGCAGATCCTGCCGCGCGCCCGTAGCGACCATCGTTTGCCGGCCGAGGTGTATGCGAACAACCTGCGCCAGTTCGGCGTCGATATCAGTCCGCAGGAATTGATCGCCAAGGCGCTGACCTCGTTTGCCGAAATCCGCAACCAGATGAATATCACGGCAGGCCTGATCGCGCGCGAGCGCAAGCTGGCCAATCCGGATTACCGCGCCGTCATGGCCGAGCTGAAAAAGCAGCAGATCGCGCCCGAGCGCGTGATGACCTTGTACGCCGACCGCCTGACCCAGATCGAAGCGGCTGTGCGCGAACAGAAGATCGTGTCGCTGCCCGAGCGCAAGGCGGTGATCCGCATGGCCAGCACGGCCGAGAGCGCCGCGCAGCCGGCTCCGCACATGAATCCGCCACGCCTGATCGGCAACACCGGCGAATACGGCGAGTTCGTCCTGACCGCCGGCATGCCGCCCGACGCCAAGGGGAACATGCTCGCTTTCGACGACTTTACCCACGAAGCGGCCACCTGGACCCTGACCGCGCACGAAGCGCGGCCCGGCCACGAGCTGCAATTTGCCAAGATGATCGAAACCGGGGTGTCGACCGCGCGCGCGGTGTTTGCGTTTAACAGCGTCAACGTCGAGGGCTGGGCCTTGTACGCGGAAGCCGAAATGCAAGCGTACGAACCGCTCGACGGCCAGTTGTTTGCGCTGCAAGCGCGCATGCATCGCGCCGCCCGCGCCTTCCTCGATCCGATGGTCAACCTGGGCGAGATCACGCCCGAGGGCGTGAAAGCCTTTCTGATGGACGAGGTCGGTATGTCGGAAGGCATGGCGACCCAGGAAGTGCAGCGCTACACCTTCCGCGCGCCGGGCCAGGCGACCTCGTATTTCTACGGTTACCAGCGCTTGATGGAAACGCGCCAGGCGGCCGAGGTGGCTTTGCGCCGCAAGTTCAAGCGCCAGGCCTTCAACGACTTCGTGCTGGCGCAGGGGCTGGTGCCGCCGACCTTGCTGCGCCAGGCCGTGCTGCAGGAATTCGTCCCGGCCCAGCGCTAACGCGCAGCGGCACGCAATGTGCCGCATAACAACACTCCTTGACGATATCGCACGCGGCGGGCTTACAATCGTTGGCATTGGTTCGCCCCCTGAACGTTCGTCAAGGAGATTGTCGTGATGTTTTCCCATCTGAAAATTGGTGCGCGCCTGGCAATCGGGTTCGGCTTGACGATTTGCATCTTGCTGGTGATGTCGCTGCTCGGCATCAACCGCATCCGCTACACCAGTTCCCTGACCGACCATATCGTCAACGACCGCTACGTGCAGGTCGAGCTGACCAATGTGATGCGCAGCTACGCCAACCGTGGCGCCCAGTCGCTGCGCAACGCCATGCTGGCGCCCGATCCGGCCCAGGCCACAGCCTTGTTGAACAGCATGCTCGACGCCGACCGCACCGGCGCCGAGGCAGCCGCCAAGCTGGGCGCGATGATGCTCTCCGATGAAGCTAAACAATTGTTCCAGGACCAGGCCAAGGCTTTCGATGCCTATTTCCAGCTGCGTTCGCAAGCGGTCAAGCTGTTCGGGCAGGGCGGGCGCGAGGGCGCCGTGGCCTTCCTGTTCAAGGATGTCATTCCGGTGCAGAACGCCTACTTCGGGCGGCTCGACGCGGTCCTCAAGTACCAGACGGGCCTGATGGCGCGCGATGGCCAGGAGGCGGCGGATGCGTCGAGCTCGGCCGCAATGTTGATGTTGCTGCTGCTGGCGCTGGCGAGCGCGGTGTCGGCGCTGGCGGGCTGGCTGATCACGCGCTCGGTGACCGTGCCCATCGGCGAGGCGGTGGCGCTGGCCGAGACGGTGGCGCGCGGCGACCTGACCACCCGCATCGTCGTCACCCGCCAGGATGAAACCGGGCGCCTTCTCAATGCGCTCAAAGACATGGTCGAGAGCCTGACCCGTACCGTCGGCGCGGTGCGCAGCGGCACCGATACGATCACCACCGCCTCGACGGAAATTGCGGCCGGCAACATGGACCTGGCCTCGCGCACCGAAAACCAGGCCGCCAGCCTCGAAGAAACCGCCTCGTCGATGGAAGAACTGACCTCGATCGTCAAGCAAAACGCCGACAACGCGCGCCAGGCCAACACCTTGGTGGTTTCCGCCGCCGAGCACGCCAACAAGGGTGGCCGGGTGGTCAGCGACGTGGTCGGCACGATGGGGGCGATTCGTGAAAGTTCGGGCAAGATCGTCGATATTATCAGCGTGATCGATGGCATTGCGTTCCAGACCAATATCCTGGCCCTGAACGCGGCGGTCGAGGCGGCCCGCGCCGGCGAGCAGGGTCGCGGCTTTGCGGTGGTGGCGTCCGAAGTGCGCAACCTGGCGCAGCGCTCGGCCAGCGCGGCCAAGGAAATCAAGGCGCTGATCGACGATTCCGTGGGCAAGGTCGAGACCGGTAGCGGGTTGGTGACTCAGGCCGGCGCGACCATGGACCAAATCATGGGCTCGGTGCGCCAGGTGGCCGATATCATGGGCGAAATTGCCGCCGCCAGCGCCGAGCAGAGCGCCGGGATCAACCAGGTGAATGGGGCGATCGTGGCGATGGACAATGCCACCCAACAAAACGCGGCCCTGGTCGAGCAGGCCGCCGCGGCGGCGGCGAGCATGCAAAGCCAGGCCGTGCAACTGGCCGAGGCGGTCAGCGTGTTCAAGCTGCATGGCGACGAGGTGGCTGGCGCGGCGCTGCGCACGCCGGCGCGCGCCAGGGCCGTGCCTGCGGCGACGGCCAGGCCGGCCGTCAAGCCAGCCACCCGGCTCGCCGGCGCCGCTCCGAAGCCCGCGTCCAAGCCGACGCCCAAGGCGGCCGCCGATGCCGACGCGTGGGAAGCGTTTTAGGATTCTGCGCCGCTGCCGATCTTGGCGTCCAGGCCGCTCAGGATCAGGTCCAGTCCGGCCTCGAAGCGGGCGTCGAAATCGAGGTCGAACAAGTCTTCCATGACCGCCAGCACATGCGGATAGCGTTGCGCGGCCAGCGCTTCGAAGGGAGCGCGGCGGCCGGCAATGTCGGGCGCGGCCGGGGCTGACGGATCGAGCGCCTGTTCTTCCATCACAAAACCGAGCACGTAGTAGAGGATCGAAAACGCGCCCCAGCCGGCCATGCGGGTGCCGGCGCCGGCCTCGCGCAGCGGGCCGATCATCGACTCGGCCACGCGCAGCACATTGTCGGTGACGACGTACGTGCCGGCAAACACGCGCGCGCCGTCGCGCCGGGCCAGCAGGGCGGCGCGCACCGCCCGCGCCGTGGCGCCCACCGCGGTGCGCCATGCGGGGGGCGCTGCCCCGTCCGCAGGCGCGGGCGGCGCGACGCCGGCCATCAGTGCATCGGCCATGCCATCCATCAAAACCTGCTTGTTGGCAAAGTGCCAGTAGAGCGACGCCGCCTTGATGCCGAGCGCGTCGGCCAGGCGCCGCATCGTCAATCCTTCCAGTCCCACTTCATCGAGCAAACCCAATGCCGTGGCGATCGCCACCTCGCGCGAAATTCCCATGCGGTCCTCTTTTTCTTGACAATCTAACGTTGTTAGGCGTACCTTGATGACTCCCCTAACAATGTTAGCTTATATGACGATGACAAGCAATGCAGAGGTAATCGTAGCCGGGGCGGGCCCGGTCGGGCTGTTGCTGGCGTGCGAACTGGCGCTGGCGGGCGTGTGCGTGACGGTGCTGGAACGGCGCACCGAGCCGGTGCCGCAGTCGCGCGCACTGACCATGCACGGGCGCACCCTGGAAATGCTGGCGCTGCGCGGCGTGGCCGGGCGCTTTCTGGCGCGCGGCATGCCGATTCCCAGCGGCCACTTTGCCGGCCTGCCGACCCGGCTCGATTTCAGCGCCTGCGACAGCACCTATCCTTTCACCTTGTTCCTTGCCCAGCGCGTGACCGAAGAATTGCTCGAAGCCTGGGCGGGCGAGCTGGGCGTGGACCTGCGGCGCGGCGTGACGGTCGAATCGACCGGGCAGGACGAGGACGGCGTGTGGGTCATGGGTACCCAGCGCGGCACGCCATTGCGGCTGGCGGCGCGCTACCTGGTCGGCGCCGACGGCGCGCGCAGCCTGGTGCGGCGCCAGGCCGGCATCGCCTTCGATGGCTTGCCGCCAACGAAGACGGCGATGCTTGGCGATGTGCTGCTGGGCGCGCCGCCGGCCGGGCGTGCCTTAAGTCTCGGCAACCCGGCCGGCGGCTTGATGGTGGTGCCGCTTGGCGGCGAACTGTACCGGGTGATCGTGGTCGATGCGCAAGAGATCGACTTGCCGGTGGAAACGCCGCTCACCTTGGACGGACTGGCGGCGGCGACGCGGCGCGTGGCCGGGGACGACTTCGGCATGCATGCGCCGCAATGGCTGTCGCGTTTTTCGAACCAAACCTGCCTGGCGCAGTCCTACCGTCAGGGGCGCATATTCCTGGCGGGCGACGCCGCGCACATTCATTTGCCGGCTGGCGGGCAGGGCATGAATGTGGGCATGCAGGACGCCATGAACCTGGGCTGGAAGCTGGCCGGCGTGCTGCGCGGCAGGGCGGATCCGGCGTGGCTTGCGGGTTTGCTCGACACGTACGAAGCGGAGCGCCATCCGGTCGGGGCGGCGCTGTATCGCAACACCCTGGCGCAAAGTGTACTGATGATGGATGCGTTCGACCCGGCGGGCCAGGCCTTGCGCGCCACGTTGAGCGAGCTGATGAAGGGGGCGGAACTGAACGCGGTGCTGGCGCATGACTTGTCGGGCTTTGGCATTCGCTACCCGGCGGCGCTGCTTCCCGTGGAAGTGGGGGGAGGGGCGTGCGCGCACTGGACGGGGCGGCGCCTGCCCGATTGGCCGCTGCGGCATGCCGATGGCACGGCGTCGTCGCTGTACCGGCACCTCGCTGGCGGGCGCTGGGTGGTGTTGCGTGTCGATGGCGGCGCGCAGGCTGGCGTGCCGCGCGTGTTCGATGGCGCCTGGGCTGGCGCGCGATGCGATCGCGGCTGGGTGGACATGATCACGGCAGCGGTGCCGGGAAGGGAGGCGGAACTCGATGGCGTGGCGGCGCTGGTCGTGCGGCCGGATGGCTATGTGGACCACGCCATTGCGGCCATGCAGTCAGCGCACGCCTGAGGCCGACGGTTTCAAGGCCGTCGCCCCGCGCAGGCTGGGGGCCAGGTTCGTCGCCCTGATCCCGACGTCCCCAATATCGTCGCTCTGGTTCCGACGTCCTCAACATCGTCGCTCTGGTCCCAGAGTCCTCAACATTGTCGCCCCCGCGCAGGCGGAGGCCCAAGTACCTCATTGCGTCGCCGGCGGCGGGAACGATGGGATGGCGCCCAGTCAGGCCAGCTATGCGCCGCCCTCGCCGGCATGGCGTGCCAGGGCGTCGTGGAGCGGGAGGTTGGCGTCATGCACGGCGGCATAGTGCTCATTAGCGGCAACGAGGCGCTTGGCCTCGGCAAGCGTCATGCCATACGATGCACGGATCGCCACGATTGCTGCGGCAATCGCGCATCGCTGCGAGAACAACAGGGCAATCATGTCCTGCGGCGACGTTCCGTTCGCCGCCAGGGCCTTGAGACTGTCGTTCGAGGTGTCATCGAGCCGATGTCGCTTTGTGATCATCGCCGGCATTGCCTGCTCATTCGCCCAGTTGCAGGCGTTGCTGGTGCCGCACGACCCAGTCGACTTGCTCGGCCGTGTCCGGCACCTCGACGCCGCGCGCAGCCGATATCAGCTTGAACGCCGCCCCGGCCGTGTAACCGTGCCGTACCAGCACGGCGGCGGCCAGCAAGCCGGTACGCCCGATCCCCGCGCGGCAATGGATCACCGTATGCGCACCATCGTCGATCCGTTGCGCGATTTCGCGCACCAGGGCAAACACGCCGGGTGAGGCTGGCAAGCCACGGTCGGCAATCGGGAACGAGGTGAACGCGATCCCGTTGGAGGCGCACAGCGCCGGCGCGTCGGTCAAACCCAGTTCGCGGATTTCGTGCCGCTCAAGCAAGGACACCATCTCCGTCACGCCATGTCTGGCGATCGCGGAAAATTCGTCCTCAATCCATTCGCCCGCGACCGGTTTGGCCATCACAGCCAGCCATCCCCGGCCAATGTTGGCGACTTTGTAAATGTCCGGCCCCATTTTGTCCTTGCTTGTTCCATCAATGTGCATGCAGGCGAGAGCGTCTTACTCGCGATCGCCATCGCCTTCGTCGAGCGCGACAGAGGCCTTGCTTTTCGCGCCCGAGGGCGAGCGCAAGGGCCGGCGCCGGCGTGCCGCGCGCGCCGCCCGCACCCCGTCCAGCCAGTCGCGCCCGGACCCGGCCAGCGCCGCGTCGATCACCTCTTGCGGCAGGCAATACACCGACGCCCAGCCGGCCCGGCCATCGGCCGTGTTGGTCGGAAAATCCCTGCGCTCGATCGGCCAGCCGTACTTGCGGATCAGCGCCCGGATCACCGTGCTCAAGCTTTGCTTTCTTTGGTCGAAAATACTCTCAATCCCTGTCATGTCGTCGGACGCCAGCAACACCGCCAGCACATCGGCGCGCAGGGTGCCTGGCATTTTGGGATAGCGGAATGGTTTGTCGCTGGCGCTGCTGGTGCTTCTGATTGTCACTATAACGTCCTGTCGGGCCGGGTGGTCGAAACGATATTGACGATGATAACGTGCTATGTGGGGTAACGGACAGAACAAATATTCCTTTCGGAGGATAAGGTAAGCAGCGTAGAATCAATTGTACGGAGTGCCGCCATGAAAACATCTTCTCTTGCCTTTGTTGCCTTATGCGCTTGCGCAGCGGGTGTACAAGCCCAGACCCAGACACAAACGTCCGTGTACCGGGCCGCCATTGCCGGGACCGAGGCGAAGCACGGCCTTGCCCTGGTCGATGTCAGCGACCTGTTCGAACCGGGCAGCCCGGAGACCGCCACCAGGGTGTTCGGCTATCCGGGCAAGCGCATGGGCTTGCAAGACATGACGGAGCCGCGCGGCATTGCGCTCAGTAATTTCGAGCGCGACCGCCAGAACAGCCGCGCCTGGGGCTTGTCGGTTGGCGTTTCAGGCGGACCGCTCACCCTGCGCCTGGCGCACCAGAACAAAAGCGTTGCCAAAGTGGCGCCATCGACCGCCCTCGGCGTGCGCATGGATGCCAAGAATTCCATCGCTGCCGCCAATGTGGACCTGGGCAGCATGAAGGTGTACGCCGCCTACAGCGCCAATCGCGGCTGGGGCAACTCGCCTTTGTGGAATCCCGACAATCCGTACGGCGCCGCCATGGCCAGCACGCCATCGACCGACAGCCGCGACATCCTGGTCGGCGTTGCCGTGCCGATGCGCGCCATGACCTACCTGGTCTCGTTCGTGCGCAAGAACGACCGCGACCGCGCCAACCGCGATGTCGATATGCTGGCTTTCGGCGCCACCTATCAGATTTCGCGCCGCACCGATTTCTATACCGCCTTTTCGCTGGTGAAACACCGCACCGGTCCCGGCTACATGGCCATGACCGCGCCCGACGGCGGCAAGGGCTGGTCGGCCCTGAACGTGGGCATGCGCCACGCGTTTTAAGTCATTCCCGCATGCGCGCCGTTCAGGCCATCGCACACCTTCCTTGCGCCACCAGATGTTCGAATTCCAGTGCGCCCACCGGGCGGCTGAAGAAGTAGCCCTGTACCTCGTCGCAGCCATGCTCGCGCAGGAAGGCCAGCTGTTCGGCTGTTTCCACCCCCTCGGCAATGACTTTCAGGCGCAGGCTGTGCGCCAGGGAAATGATCGACACCACGATGGCCGCTCCGTCGGCCCCGAGCGCAATATCGGCCACGAAGGATTGGTCGATCTTTAACACGTCGATCGGAAAGCGGCGCAGGTACGAGAGGCTGGAGTAACCGGTGCCGAAATCGTCGATGGCGATGTGGACGCCCAGCTCCTTGAGCCCGCGCAGGACGGTAATGGCGCTGTCGACGTCGCTCATGACCATGCTTTCGGTCAATTCCAGCTCCAGGTAGCGCGCCGCCAGTCTGCTTTCTTCCAGCGCATCGCCCACCGATTGCAGCAAGTCCTTGCCGGTGAACTGGCGCGCCGACAGGTTGACCGCCATGCGCAGCTTGCCCAGCCCGGCCTCTTGCCACGCCATGTTTTGCTGGCAGGCGGTACGGATCACCCAGGCGCCGATCGGGATGATCAGGCCCATTTCTTCGGCCAGGGCGATGAAGCTTGCCGGAGAGATCACCCCCAGCACCGGATGCTCCCAGCGCAGCAGCGCTTCCATGCCGACGATGGCGCCGCTGAGGACGTCGACCTGCGGCTGGTAATGCAGCACCAGTTCGTTGCGTTCGAGTGCGTGGCGCAGGTCGGCTTCGATCCGCAGGCGCTCCAGGGTGCGCGCATTCATCGCCGGGCAATAGAACTGATAGTTGTTGCGGCCCAGTTCCTTGGCCCGGTACATGGCGATATCGGCGTGCTTGGTCAAGGTCTCGGCGGTGGCGCCGTCCGCCGGATACACCGCCACGCCCAGGCTGCACGTGACAAAAAACTCGTGCGCCTGGATCAGCAGCGGTTCGGCGATGGCTTCCGTGATGCGCTGCAGCACGCGCAAGCCGGCGCCATTGCCCGGGTCGCCCGGCAGCACCACCACGAATTCGTCGCCGCCCATGCGCGCCACCGTGTCGGCCTCGCGCACGGCGCTTTTGAGGCGCTCGCCCAGCACGCGCAGCATGGCGTCGCCGGCTTCGTGGCCAAGCGTGTCGTTGACGAACTTGAAGCGGTCGAGGTCGACAAACACCACCCACAGCCCGGTGCCGGCGCGCGCCGCGTCGGCAATCGCACCCGACAGCCGTTCGTTGAGCAGGTGGCGGTTGGCCAGCCCGGTCAGGGCGTCATGGCCAGCCTGGTATTGCAGCTCGGCTTCGAAACGCATCACCGCGCTGATGTCGTACTGGGCCACCACGAAATGGCTGATCTGGCCGGCGTCGTCGCGCACCGGGGCGATGAACAGGTCGTTCCAGTAACCGCTGCCATCCTTGCGGTAGTTGCGCAGCACGGCGTGGCCTTCGCGCTGTTCGCTCAGGGCGGCGCTGATTTCGGCGATGTTCTGCTGGTCGTGGCCGGCGCCCTGCATCGACTTGAGGCTTTTGCCGATCACCTCGGCGGCGCTGTAGCCGGTAATCGCCTCGAACGCGGGATTGACGTACTCGACGGCGTAATCGGGACCCTCGGCGTTACAGATGATGACCGCGTTGGCCGACACCTCGATGACTTTTTCGCGCAGGCGCAGGGCTTTTTCGGTGCGTTTGCGCAAGGCCAGGTCTTCCGACAGGCGCAGGTTGGCAAATTGCAGCGCGGCGGTGCGCTCGCCGGCCACGCGCTCGATGGTGGAGTGGCGCGACACCAGGCTGTAGATGTACGCGGCCGCCAGCAGGCTCGACAGAATGCCGCCGAGCAGCGCGTACCAGGAGCCGGCGTGGCTCTCGATGAAGGAGCGCGGTTCCTGCGTCACTTCGATGAACCAGGGCTCGCCGGCCACCTGGAACACGGCGCCCACCGGCGCCGGGTGGTCGTACACCAGCCAGGCCGGCAGCAGCGCGCGGGCGCCGCCGCGCTCGGGAGGGCGCGGCGCCACGCCGTTCGAAAACGCCAGTTGCGCCGGCTCGGCCGAGGCGGTGGCGTAGATATTGATCGACATGCCGGGCCGGTCGAGCAGGCTGGCGCGGCCGAGCAGGGTATGGATCAGGTGGTCGACCCGGAACACGGCGGCCGTCTCGCCGATCACGGCGCGCTCGCGCTGGTAGGTGCTGGCCTGCGGCGCCTGGCGCTGGTAGACCGGCGCGAGCACCAGGAAGCCCGTATGAAAGCCGCGCTGCTGCACCAGCGACAGCAGGCCGGTGGCGGTGGCGCGGCCATTGCGGCGCGAGCGCGAGCGGGCGTCGTCATAGGTCAGCAGGGCTGCCGTGTCGAGCCCGAGCGCGGCGCTGTTGCCCTCGGCCGGTTCGATGTACTCGACCACGTTGTAGGATGCACGCCGCGGTGCCGGCCGCTGGCGCTCGTCGACGTACTCGGTGATGGCAAAACCGGGCGCGCGGTGGCGCATGGACGCCTCGTAGGCGGGGCGCTCGGCATCGCGCACCAGGCGCTGGAAACTGAGGCCGTGCAGCTCGGGATAGCGCGCCAGCAAGGGCGCGGTGAAGGCATGGAATTGTTCGCGGCTGATCACGCCGACCGTGTTGAACAGCTGGTTTACCACCATCAACTGCTCGATCGCGTCCGCCAGCCCGTCGGAGACGGCATGGATGCGCAGGCTGGCGTCCTGCTGGAAGGCCAGCGTGCGCGCCTGCGATTCAATCCGCCGCACCGAGGCGAACAGCAGCGCCGTCAGGCACAGGCCGACCAGCAGCGCAAGCGCGGCCGAGACCGAAACCGATATCCGAACCCGGTGTAGCAAATTTTTCATCGGCGAACCTCCTGCGTAGGCGCATCCGGATAATTGACGATCTGGTTGGCCGGATGACCACACTATATGCTTCCTGCCGATCCGTATGTGCGGTTCCGTACGGACGGTTGTGCCCAATTGTAATAGAATTGCGTCCAAGAATGACTGCGTGATATTCTGTCGGACTAACTCAACGCAGTATTCACTGGAAGAAGGGGCAGTTTCCAATGTCCAGTAAGCACGACCCAAATCAGAACCACTTGTTGGCCGCGCTGCTCGACGCCGAATTCGACCGTCTTGCCCCGCACCTCGAACTGCTTCCCTTGCTCCTGGGCGATGTATTGTCCGAATCGGGGGACAAGTTGCATCATTTGTATTTTCCCACCAGCGCGATCGTGTCCTTGCACTATTTGCTGGAAAACGGCGGCTCGTCCGAGATTGCCGGCGTCGGCAATGAAGGCGTGCTCGGCGTGTCGGTGTTCATGGGCGGCGACAGCACGCCCAGTCGCGCCGTGGTACAGACGCGCGGTCACGCTTACCGCTTGCCGGCGGCGATCCTGATGGAAGAATTCAACCGCGGCGGCCATGTGATGCGCCTGCTGCTGCGCTACACCCAGGCCCTGCTGACGCAAATGTCGCAAACGGCCGTGTGCAACCGCCACCATTCGGTCGAGCAGCAACTGTGCCGCTGGCTCTTGCTCACGCTCGACCGCCTGCCCACCAACGAACTGACCATGACGCAGGAACTGATCGCCAACATGCTCGGCGTGCGGCGCGAGGGCGTGACCGAAGCGGCCGGGCGCTTGCAGGGCTACGGCTACATCAGCTACCGGCGCGGCCACATCACGGTGCTCGACCGCGCCGGGCTGGAGCAGGACGTCTGCGAATGCTACGCGGTCGTCAAGAAGGAATTCGGACGCCTGTTGTCGGACACGCGCCACCGCCAGGGAAACCTGGCATGAGCGGTTTTCTGCAAAAAACCTCGGTCGAACGCCTGATGGTGATCGGCTTCGGCGCCACCCTGACGGTGCTGCTGCTGGTCGGCGCCATCGCCCTGAGCTATGCGGTCGATTCGGAAGGGGCGGTCAACCTGATCAAGGCGAGCATCATCCTGCTGCTGATTTTCCTGGCGCTGCTGTTCGTGCGCGTGCAACAGGCGATCAGCCTGCGCACGGAAACGGAACGCGCGCTGCACGCGGTGCCGCTGCTCAAGTCCGGCGCCTTGCAGGATGCGATTTTCAACAGCGCCAATTTTTCCAGCATCGCCACCGACGCCCAGGGCGTGATCCAGATTTTCAATGTTGGCGCGGCGCGCATGCTGGGCTACACGGCCGCCGAAGTGGTCGACAAGATGACCCCGGCCGATATTTCCGACCACCAGGAGCTGGAGGGACGTGCGGCTGAGCTGAGCCATGAAATGGGCGAAGCGATCGCCCCCGGCTTCGAATCGATGATCTACAAGGCGCTGCGCGGCATCGAAGATATTTACGAGCTCACGTATGTGCGCAAGGATGGCACCCGCTTTCCGGCGCTGGTCTCGGTCAGTGCCCTGCGCGACGCGGCCGGCACGGTGATCGGCTACCTGCTGATCGGCAGCGACAACACGGCCCGCAAGCAGGTCGAAGCCGAGCAAGCCTTGCTCGACCAGCGCCTGCGCGACCAGCAGTTCTACACCCGCTCGCTGATCGAATCGAATACCGACGCCCTGATCGCCACCGATCCGCGCGGCATCATCAGCGACGTCAACCAGCAGATGGAAGCGCTGACCGGCTGCACCCGCGACGAATTGATCGGCGCGCCGTTCAAGAGCTATTTTTCCGAGCCCGAACGGGCGCACGACGCCGTCACGCGCGTGCTGCGCGAAGGCAAGGTCACCAATGTCGAGCTGACCGCGGTGGCGCGCGACGGCACCCGGACCGTGGTGTCGTACAGTGCCAGCACGTTTTACGACCGCGACCGCAAGCTGCAGGGCGTCTTCGCCGCCGCGCGCGACGTGACCGAGCGCAAGCAGTTCGAACACGCTTTGCAGGAAACCAATGTTGAGCTGGAAAGCGCGCGCGCCACGGCCGACAAGGCCAACCGCGCCAAGTCCGAATTCCTGTCGTCGATGAGCCACGAACTGCGCACCCCGCTCAACGCCGTGCTCGGCTTTGCCCAGCTGATGGCGTCCGACGTGCCGCCGCCGGCGCCGCACCAGCAGCGCTCGATCGACCAGATCCTCAAGGGCGGCTGGTACCTGCTGCGCCTGATCAACGAAATCCTCGACCTGGCGATGGTCGAGTCGGGCAAGGTGACCATGTCGCAGGAATCGATGTCGCTCGGCGACGTGCTGATCGACTGCGAAGGCATGATCAGCCCGCAGGCCGCGACCCGCAATCTGGGCCTGCATTTCCCGATTGTCAGCAAGCAGCTGTTCATCCACGCCGACCGCACCCGCGTGAAACAGGTAATGATCAACCTGCTGTCGAACGCCATCAAATACAACCGCGAAGGCGGCTCGGTGAGCGTGACTTGCGACCTGGTGGCGGACGGGCGCGTGCGCGTGAGCGTGGAAGACACCGGCGCCGGCCTGGCGCCGTCGCAGGTGGCGCAGCTGTTCCAGCCGTTTAACCGCCTGGGCCAGGAAAACAGTAGCGAAGAAGGCACCGGCATCGGCCTGGTGGTCACCAAGCGCCTGGTCGAACTGATGGATGGGCGCATCGGCGTCGACAGCACGGTCGGCTCGGGCACCGTGTTCTGGGTCGAGTTCGCCGGGGCCGCCGAACCGGCGCTGGCGCTGGAGAACGACGACGACCTGGCGCGCGAGCGCCTGGCCGCCTCGCGCACCACCGGCAAGCAGCCGACCTTGCTGTATGTGGAAGACAACCCGGCCAACCTGGCGCTGGTGGAGCAACTGATGGAGCGCCGCGGCGACCTGCAACTGCTCACCGCCGTGGACGGCTACCACGGCGTCGAAATGGCGCGCGCCTGCAAGCCGGACGTGATCCTGATGGACATCAACCTGCCCGGCATGAGCGGCTACGGTGCGCTCAAGATCTTGCGCGAGGACAAGAGTACGGCGCACATTCCCGTGGTGGCGCTGTCGGCCAACGCCATGCCGCGCGACATAGAAAAGGGACTGGAAGCGGGATTTTTCCAATACCTCACCAAGCCGATCCGGGTACGCGAATTCATGGATGCGCTCGACCTGGCCATGCGGCACGCGGTCGAACAAAACGTCGTCGCCCCTGTGGCACCCGGCACTACTTTGAAAGAACCACATGCTTGACCCTTCTGAAATCCTGAGCGGAAACATCCTGATCGTCGATGATCAGGAAGCGAACGTCATGCTGCTTGAACAAATGTTGCGTAACGCGGGTTACAGCAACATTTCGACGACCCAGGATCCGCGCACCGTGTGCGCCGCGCACGCCGAACACGGCTACGACCTGATTCTGCTCGACTTGCAGATGCCGGAGATGGACGGATTCGACGTGATCGAAGGACTCAAGGAAATCGAAAAGGGCGGCTACCTGCCGGTGCTGGTGATTACCGCCCAGCCGGGGCACAAGCTGCGCGCGCTCAAGGCGGGCGCCAAGGATTTCGTCAGCAAGCCGTTCGACCTGATCGAGGTGCAGACGCGCATCCACAACATGCTGGAAGTGCGGCTGCTGTATCGTCGCCTGGCCGACTACAACCGCCAGCTGGAGCAGACGGTGCTGGAACGCACGGCCGAGCTGCGCGCCAGCGAGGCGCGCTTCCAGCGGTTTACCGAGCTGTCCTCTGACTGGTACTGGGAGCAGGATGCGCAAGGACAGCTGACCCGGTTTTCGGGGCCGGTCAGCGAGATGCTGGGGATCGGCGCGGAAGGCGAGGGCGGGGGTGGCTGGAACCCGGAGGAGCGCGCCGAGTTGCAGGAAAATATCGCCAGCCGCACGCCGTTTCTCGACTTCATCTTCACGCGCACGCGCGCCGACGGCAGCGTACAGTACCTGCAGGTGAGCGGCGAGCCGATGTTCGATAGCTCGAGCCGGTTCACGGGCTACCGCGGGATCGGGATGGATATCACCGAGCGCATGAACTGGCGCCCGCCGGTGAGCCCTTCGGTCAGCCGATAGCGTCAATGCCGTCATTCCCGGCCTCGGCGGCCCCCTTGTCGGGAATGACGGTTCTGAATTGATCGATCCGACAAACCATCAACCTTGTCCGTGCGACACCATCTTGCGTTTTTGCTTACGCTGTCATCTCACCATCCATTCTTTCAGGAGGCATCATGACAGGCACCAGCACGCTCGACCCCGATAACTTCCCGGAAACTCCCGACCGCACCCTGGGCAGCGGCCACGGCACGGGCGCCCTCGGCCCCAGCGATTCGTCCGACAGCGGCAGCGACCTGGTCGGCGCGGCCGGCAGGTCGCAAGACGAGGTGCTCGACCTCGGCAGCGGCACCACCTCCGACCTCGAAGCCGGCAGCGCGCTTGGCGCCGGCCCCGACCTCGGCGACCCCGACCTCGACAGCGATACCGATGCAAGCGGCACCGGCGAGCGCGCCGCCGCCGGACGCGACACCGTGGTGCGCGACGGCGCCGACATCGACGTCGATCATGTCGAATCGATTTCCTCGGTCCCGCTCGACGAGGACGACCTAGCATTCATGGCCAGTGCGCCGCCGGGCCAGGCGCCAGGCGGCAAAAAGGGCACCCACCGCTAACAGCGCGCCAAGCAAGGGCCGGGTGCGCATCGACAAGGCGGTGTAGGTGCTCGATTCTTCCACCCGCGCCACCATGCCCATGCCCTGGCGTTCGCGCATGGTATTGGCGGGGTCGGGCGCGTGCAGGGCGTCGCGCCGGGCCCGCGTGGCCGGCATGCCGCAAGGCGCGCGCTTCTGCCGGCGCAGCAGCGGGCCGCCCAGCAAGCGGTCGGTCAGCGCCGGCAGGTGATAGGCCGCCAGCGACATCAGGCGCGCGGCGCCGCCCACGTACACATCGCGGCGCGGATGGCGGGCCGCATACAAGATGGCCTGCGCCACCAGTTCCGGCGCGTAGATGGGCGGCAGCAGCGCCGGTTCTTTCTCCATATAGTTTTTCGCGTGTACCGTGAACAGGGTATCGACCGATGCCGGCTTGATCAGGGTGACCGCCACCGGCGCGCCCTGGTGCGCCAGTTCGATCCGCAGCGCATCCGTAAACGCCTTGACCGCGTGCTTCGAGGCCGCATACATCCCTTGCAGCGGCAGCGCCACGTCCGACGCTTCGCTGCCCACGTTGACCAGGGCGCCGCCGCGCCCCTTCATGTGCTTGAGCGCTTCGAGCGAGCCATGCACCACGCCCCAGTAGTTGGTCTGGAACAGGCGCTGATGGTCTTGCGGCGCGACCTCGTCGAGCTTGCCGAAAATAGCCACGCCGGCGTTGTTGACCCAGGTATCGATGCGCCCGAAGCGTTCCATCGCGGCGTGGCCGATGCGCGACACGTCGTGCGGCACGCCGACGTCGGCCGTGACGACGGCGACCTGGGCGCCATGCAGGCGCAGCTCGCCGGCCAGCTGTTCGAGCGCATCGCGCCCGCGCGCGGCCAGCACCAGGCTGGCGCCCTCGTCGGCGGCCATGCGCGCGGTGGTCAGGCCGATGCCGCTGGTGGCGCCGGTGATCACCATCACCTGGTCCTTGAGGGGTTTGAGTCGGGGTTTCATCACGCATCCTTTCGTCGGTGGGCTCACCAAGGACAGACAGCGCGGGAGGGTATTTGGTTCGCCGCCAGCGGGGCGCTGGCGGCGCGGGGCGCTTGCTTAGCCGAGATGTTTCTTGAAGAAGACCATGGTGCGCTGCCATGCCAGTTTGGCCGCCGCTTCATCGTAGCGCGGCGTGGTGTCGTTGTTGAAGCCGTGTTCGACGCCGGGATAGATGTAGTGCTGGTAGTCGACCTTGTTGGCCTTGAGCGCCGCTTCGTACGCGGGCCAGCCGGCCAGGATGCGTTCGTCTTTTTCGGCGTCGTGGATCAGCAGCGGTGTTGTGATCTTCGGCACTTCGGCCGCCGGTGCCTGGGCGCCGTAGAACGGCACCGACGCGGCCAGGTGCTTGACCACGGTCGGCAGGTAGTTGGCGATGCCGCCGCCGTAGCAGAAACCCACCACGCCGACTTTGCCGCTGCCGCCCGGCATGGCCTTGAGGATGGCGCTCGCTTCGACGAAGTCGGCGCGCGTCTTGGCCTGGTCGAGTTTGCCGAACAGTTCGCGCGCCTTGTCTTCGTCGCCGGGATAGCCGCCCAGCGGGAACAGGGCGTCGGGGGCGAAGGCGATGTAGTTCTCGAGCGCGACGCGGCGGGCGATGTCTTCGATGTGCGGATTCAAGCCACGGTTTTCATGCACGACCAGGATGGTGGGCAGCTTGCCTTTGGTCTCGGCCGGCTGGACCAGGTAGCCGCGCAACTTGCCGTAGCCCTGGGGGGAGGGATACTCGACATAGCTGGCCTTGATGCGCGGATCTGCCGGGGCGACGACCTGGGCCGCGAAACTGGGGGAGAGGGCCGCCAGCATGCCGGCCGCGGTGGCGCCGCCGACCGCATAGCGGCCGGCCTGCGACAGGAAGCCGCGGCGGTCGAGCTGGCCGTGTACATACTGGTCGAATAACTTCAGCACGTCGGGATCGAAATCGTTAGCGGTCATGCGGGTCATCGTTGACGTCTCCTCATCGTTGCGGTGGAGCCGGGAATGGCGCCGTGGCGATCCGATCATACCTTGCTTGAGGGCTTGATGCAGGGTGGGTGCGGGAGGGTGAAACAGGCATGCGTCGAACCGCCGTCCAGAGCCGCCCGGAGCCGTCGCAAGCAGTCCGCGAACGTCGCTCCCGCGCCAAGGCGGCCCTCGGCGGGGGGGCCAAGTTTTTGGCGCGGTTACCGGCTGCGGAACATACTTGGGCCCCCGCCGAGGGCCGCCTTGGCGCGGGGGCGACGGTGCAGGCGCGATGGTCCCGGGGCGACCTTGCAGAGGCAATGCCGCCCGGGCGGCCGCGATTACTTCTTGCCCGTCAGGTAAACCTGATCGAACACGCCACCATCGGCAAAGTGGGCCTTCTGCGCCTTGGTCCAGCCGCCCGCCGCTTCGTCAATCGTGAACAACTTGACCTTGGGGAACTGCGCGGCGTATTTGGCGGCAATCTTCGGCACCACCGGACGGTAGTAATTCTTGGCCGCGATTTCTTGCCCTTCGTCGGTGTACAGGAATTCCAGGTACGCTTGCGCCACCTTGCGCGTGCCGCGCTTGTCCACCACCTTGTCGACCACCGACACCGGCGGCTCGGCCAGGATACTGAGCGATGGTGCAACAATATCGACCTTGTCCGGGCCAAGTTCCTTGATCGCCAGCAAAGCTTCGTTTTCCCAGGCGATCAGCACGTCGCCAATGCCGCGTTCCACGAACGTCGTGGTGGCGCCGCGCGCGCCCGAATCGAGCACCGGCACGTTCTTGTACAGCTTGCTGATGAATTCCCTGGCCGTCGCTTCGGTGGCGCCCGGCTGGCGCAGGGCGTAGCCCCAGGCCGCCAGGTGGTTCCAGCGCGCGCCGCCCGAGGTTTTCGGATTCGGGGTGATCACGGCAACGCCCGGCTTGACCAGGTCGTTCCAATCCTTGATGCCTTTCGGATTGCCCTTGCGCACCAAAAACACGATGGTCGAGGTGTACGGCGCGCTGTTGTGCTGCAAGCGCTTTTGCCACTGCGGCGCGACAATGCCGCGCTCGGCGATGGCGTCGATGTCGTAGGCCAGCGCGAGCGTGACCACGTCCGCTTCCAGGCCGTCGATGACGCCACGGGCCTGCTTGCCCGAACCGCCGTGCGATTGCTTGATCGAGACCTTGTCGCCGGTCTTGGCTTTCCATTGCTTGGCGAACGCGACATTGACGTCCTGGTACAGCTCGCGGGTCGGATCGTACGACACATTGAGCAAGGTGACGTCAGCGGCGATGGCAGCTTGTGACAGCAGGGTCAGTGCGATCAGTGACTGGCTTATTGTTTTTAACAGCATGGCGGGCTCTCTCGGTGGGAAGTTCGGGAACACTCAGCATAAATGCCACCCACCGCAAAGAACACGAATTAAATCAGCTTTGCATATGCGTTTAATGCGCCTTGGAGAGGATCAGCAGCCAGCGGCGCATCAGCAGCACTTCGACGTGGCCCGGTTCGACCCCGGTGTCGCATTCGATGATGGGATTGACCGCGTAGAAGCGTTTGCGGAAATCGCGCGTGACCAGCACTTCGCGGCGGCCGAGGCGCATCATGAATGGGGTTGGAGCGTATTCGAGGCCGAAGTTACCGTTCAGTGGTGTCATGACAAATTCCTTTGTGGGTTTGCGTTGATCGAGTGATTCAAGAATAGCACAACGACTGTATAAAACCACAGGGCTGTATAAATAAACAGTTGTTTGTCGTTTTGGAGCATCGGGGGCCCGGCGCGCGATTCCGCCCGGCAAGGACGGGTAACATTTGGCTCTCAGCAACATTTTGATTGACTCCTGTGCAAGTCGCGGCGATACTGCGCGCACCCCGGCTGTTGCCGCATGTGATCTGGCGTATGATTCCAAATGTCACGTCCATGCCAGATGGAACCGGGAAAACGGTTTTCATGCAGCCCGCAGTGCTCCTCCAGGCCTGTTGCGGCGCGTTCATTGATTGGGGCTTTCCTTATGCCTGACCCAAAGGCGGTCGATACGGCGCTGTACAATTCCGTGCGCAAAGAGGTGGCGCGCCACATCCGGCACAAGCTGCGCAGCATGGAGTTCGACGTCACCGCACTCGAACTGCATAACTCGAGCTCGACCAAGACGCTGCGGGTGTACGTGACCATCAGCCGCACCACCAACCTCAAGGCACTCTACCTGGCCGAAACCATCGTCTGCCAGGAGTTGCAGGCGCAATTCGGCTTGCAGCCGCACGCCTTTTACTGGCGCTACTGTCCCGAGCACAAAGCGGCGGAGGCGGCCACGCCCGGGCCGGCAGCACACTGAAATGATTTGTCATGGCTAGTCAAAAAATCCTTGTCGTCGACGATTCGCTGGTGCAGCGCCTGATCGTCTCCGAATTGCTGACCCTGCACGGGCACCGCGTCATCCTGGCCACCGACGGCAGGGAAGCGGTGGCCATGGCGCGCAGCGAGCTGCCGGACCTGATCGTCATGGATGTGGTCATGCCCAACCTGAATGGCTTCCAGGCCACGCGCGCCATCACCAGCGACGAAGCGACCTGGCATATCCCGGTGATCCTGCTCACCAGCAAGGACATGGAGTCGGACCGGGTCTGGGCCTTGCGCCAGGGCGCCACCGCGTTCCTGAACAAGCCGCTCGACCACGCGGCGCTGCTGGAACTGGTCAACAGGCTGGAATAGACGGACTGGGGGAGCGTAGCGGCGGTCTGTGCGCTACCAAGGGCGGCGCCTCATGTAAGATTGCAAACGTTGCCGTGCCGCTGGTGCCGGCCGAGAACAATCGTCCATCGTCATCGTGATCAAAGTCCCTCCGCGTGTCCGCAGTTTCGTGGCCGCCCGCCTCAGTCCCGAAGGCGAGCTCGGCCTGCACGTGACCATCGGCGCCATCCTGATGATGATCGCCGCCGCCGTGTTCGGCAACCTGGCCGCCGACGTGGTCTCGCACGACGACATCACCGAGCTCGACGCTTTCCTGGCCGACTGGTTCCACAGCCACAAGAACAGCATCTGGACCAATCCCATGCTGTTCATCACCCACACCCACGACGTGCTGGGCGTGTCGATCATGGCGAGCGCGCTGGGCCTGTATTTCTACCTGAAAAAAGCGCGCTACTGGCTGATCTGCCTGGTGCTGGCAGTGCCCGGCGGACAATTGCTGAACGTGCTGCTCAAGACCATTTTCCAGCGCGCTCGCCCCAGCTTCGAGGAACCCCTGCTGACCCTGACCACCTACAGTTTCCCCAGCGGCCATACGCTGGGCGCCACCGTGTTCTACGGGGTGCTGGCGGCCTACCTGGTGTGCGTCGTGCCGCGCTGGAAGGTGCGCATCCCGGTGCTGCTGGGCGCCTGCGCCATGGTGGCGCTGGTGGCCCTGAGCCGGGTGTACCTGGGCGCACACTATTTGAGCGACGTGCTCGGCGCCATGGTAGAAGGCTGCGGCTGGCTGGCGGTGTGCATCACCTCCTGCTCGACCCTGCGGCGGCGGCGCGCCGCCCGCATCAGCGAATGAACTTTTTCCTTATCAACCCACTCCAAGGAGCGCTATCCTGACCTCCCCGACCCCGATCGCCGTCATCATCAACGGCAGCGCCGGCAGCGGCCATGACGACGCGCGCGCCGCCGAGCTGCGCGCCAAGTTCGCCGCCCACGGCATGGCGGCCGACGTCACCCTGGCGCGCGGCGGCGCCGAGTTGATCGGCGCGGCCAGGGCGGCGCGCGCCAGCGGCAAGCAGATCGTGGTGGCGGGCGGCGGCGACGGCACCATCAACGCGGTCGCCTCGCAACTGGTCGACAGCGATATCGCCTTCGGCGTGCTGCCGATGGGTACCCTGAACCACTTCGCCAAGGATCTCGGCATTCCGCTGGCGCTCGACGACGCCATCCGCAACGTGGCGCAGGGGCGGCGCACCAGGGTCGATGTGGGCGAGGTGAACGGCACGATATTCCTCAACAATTCCAGCCTCGGGCTGTATCCGGACATCGTGCGCGACCGCGAAAAGCAGCAGCGCCGGCTGGGACGCGGCAAGTGGCTGGCGGCTGGCTGGGCCACGCTGGCCGCGCTGCGCCGTTATCCTTTCCTGAGCCTGCGCCTGAAGGTGGGCGACGACGAGCACGCGCGGCGCACGCCGTTTGTGTTCATCGGCAATAATGAATATACGATGCAGGGCTTGAGCGTGGGCGAGCGCCAGCGCCTCGACGGCGGCAAGCTGAGCCTGTACGTGGCGCAGCGCCCGGGTCGGCTGGGCTTGCTGCGGCTGGGCTGGAGCGCCTTGTGGGGCAGCCTGGCGCAGGAGCGCGATTTCGACGTGCTCACCGTGGAAAACATGGAAATCGCCACCCGCCACACGCGTTTGCGGGTGGCCACCGATGGCGAGGTCACCGTCATGACGACTCCGCTGCGCTACCGGATCCGTCCGGCCGCGCTGACGGTCGTGGTCCCAACTTGAGGAGTTAACAATGCGTACATTGGTTCATCTGTCGGATTTGCACTTTGGCCGTGTCGACGAAAAATTGCTTGCCCCCTTGCGCGAGCTGGTCGAACGCATCGCGCCGGACGTGGTGGTGGTCTCGGGCGACCTGACCCAGCGCGCCAAGAGCGAGGAGTTCGAGGCCGCCAAGGCCTGGCTCGACACCTTGCCGGGGCCGCAGATCATCGTGCCCGGCAATCACGATATTTCGCTGTACAACGTGTTCCGGCGCTTTTTGCAGCCGCTCACGCGCTACAAGCGCTACATCACCGACGATCTCGACCCGATCTTCGTGGATGACGAAATCGCGGTACTGGGCGTCAATACCGCGCGTTCGCTGACCTTCAAGGACGGCCGGGTCAACGACGAGCAGGTGGCCATGATCCGCAAGCAGTTGGCCGGACTGGACCCGGCCATCACGCGCATCATCGTCACCCATCACCCGTTCGACCTGCCCAAGACCGAGGATGACGACGACCTGGTCGAGCGCGCGCCGGCGGCGATGAAGGCGTTCGCCGAATGCGGCGTCGACTTGCTGCTGTCGGGGCATATGCACACCAGTCATGCGGGCAACACCTCGGAGCGCTACCAGATGAGCGAGTACGCGGCGCTGGTGGTGCAGGCGGGCACGGCCACCTCGACGCGCGGGCGCGGGGAAGTAAACTCGTTCAACGTGGTGCGGGTCGAGCAACAGCGGGTCGAAGTGGACCGCTACGGCTGGGACGAGGTGGGCTTGCGCTTTTCGCTGATGAAGACCGAGCCGTTTTTGCGCACCGGCAATATCTGGTCGGGCCATACCGAAGGCTTGATGGCCAGCGGGATTTAAGGTACACGGCGCGCTGCCGGACAGTACAATAGCCCTTGAGCGGCGGCCGCAGCCGATGGCCACCCTCATTGACGGACGGGCTCAATGGCTGATATATCTTCTGCAAGTGTACGCGCCGCGCCGCTGACGATCGTGCGGGTGCAGGTGTGGAAGGTGCGCATTCCGTATCTGGCGCCCATGCAGTCCTCGCGCGGGCGCCTGGAAGTGGGCGAGAAGGTGTTGCTGCGCTTGAGCGCGCGCGACGGCACGGTGGGCCTGGGCGAGGCCTCGATCATCTTCCCGGCGCGCGATGGCGAAAGCGCGGACTCCGTGTTCCAGCGCCTGGCCGAGGTCAGCGGGCCGCTCCTGCTGGGCCAGGACGGCGCGCGCATCGTCACCTTGTTGCAGATGCTGGCCGGCCTGTCGTCGGAACGGCACGCCTTTCCCACTTCCCTGTGCGCGGTCGACCTGGCGCTGCACGACCTGAAGGCGCGCCACCTCGGCATTGCGGTGGCCGACCTGCTCGGCGGCGCCACGCGCGAGCGCTTTCCCCTCTCGCGCAGCATGGCCATGCCGGACGAGCGCACGGCGGTGCAGTCGGCCTGCGCCCTGGTGGAGAGGGGATACCGCCTGCTGACCCTGAAAGGCAGCGCCGACTGGCGCCACGATATCCGCATGGCGCGCGCGGTGCAGCGCGCCGTGGGCGAGCAGGCGCGCCTCGAAATCGATCCCAACCAGGCCTGGCAGTGCAAGGCGGCGCTGGCGGTCGATGTCGCCTTGCGCGAATGCGCGCTCGCATGCATCGAGCAGCCGTGCGCCTGGTGGGATATCGAGGCCATGCAACTGATCACGGAGCGCGCGCACGCGCCCATCGCGGCCGACGAAAGCGTGCTCAGCCCGGCCGACGCGATGCGCGTGGTGCGGGCGCGCGCGGCCGACATCATCACGGTCAAGCTGGCCAAGTCGGGCGGCTTGCGCGCCTCGGCCGCCATTGTCGAGATTGCCTCGGCCGGCGGACTGCAGTGCAACCTCGGCTCGAAACACACCTTCGGGGTGGGCAGCGCGGCCCTGTTGCACTTTGCCGCCGCGCACCCCGCCGTGGGCGAATTCATCGGCTACGGTTCCGCGCGCGAGCGCTTCGCCGGCGACATCATCAATGAAACCATCGATATCCGCGATGGCCAGGCGCGCTTGCCGCCCGGCCCCGGCTTCGGCGTGACGCTCGACGAGGCGGCCGTGGCGCGTTTCGCCCTGGCCAGCGCCGACCTGGCGCTGGCCAGGTGAGGCCGGTGTCCGCTTTCAGCGCGGAGGCGCGCCGCGCGCTGCTGCTGCAAGCCTTGCCCGACTTGTTGCCGATGGCCTCGGCCTACCATGCCGGCTGGGTGGTGCTGCAACTGCTGGGCGTGATCAGCGGCCTGGCCAGCGAGCGCGCGCAGATGGTGCGCCACCTGCGCGCACTGGCGCGTACACGGCCGCTCTCCTCGGCCTGCATCGCCGGCAGCGCCGATTGCGGCCTGCTGTCGGTGCTGCACGAGGCCTTTGGCGAGGGCGTCGCCGCGCTCGATGTGGGCATCGCCGACCGCTCCCCGGCGCCGCTGGCGCTGTGCCGGCGCTACGCCGGGGCGATGGGGTTTGCGGTGACGCCGCAGGAGTGCGACCTGCGCGCGCCGCCCGACCCGGACGCGCCGGGCGTGGACCTGGTGCTGGCCCATTCCCTGCTCAGTTTTATCGCGCCGCACGAGCGCGCCGCGCTGATCGGGCAACTGGCGGCGCGGCTGGCGCCGGGGGGCAGCTTGCTGCTGTATCAAAGCGTGCGCGCGCAGCATGGCGCAGCATTGCTGGCGTATGCGCCGCAGCAGGTCGAGCGCATGGTCGCGGCCAGCCTGGCCGCCCAGCGCACGGCGGCGCTGCACTTGCCGCTGCTGGGCGAGAGCGCGCTGGAAGGCATCGTGCGCGCCTTTTGCGCCGCCAAGACCACCCATGCGGTGGCGTCAGGGGACGAGCTGGCCGCCGCTGCCCGCGCCGCCGGCCTGGGCGCGGTGCGCTGCGCGCCGCTGGCGGCGCGCGAACTGGCCGGGCACCGGTCCGCCACGCCGGACAGCCTGTATGTCAAATGGATGTTGCAGGGACAGCGGATGCGCTGAGCTCAGGACGCCGGCGCCGCCACCAGCGAGATGAATTCTTCGAACTTGCCGCTCGCGCTGCGGGCAATGTGGTCCACCCGCAGCGCGTCGACGCGCACGCCGGGCGGCAGGCGCCGCGCCACCTGCGCCGCCAGGCTGGTTTCCTGGTCGGGCGAGAGCGCATCGGTGCTGACATAGCGGATCTGCACCTGGTCGGGCGCCCTCTGGACCACCTGGCGCTGGACGATGCCGGTCGCGCCGCTGTCGCGAAAGCCGAAGGTGGGCCAGTAGCGCTTGCCATCGGCCGTCACCAGCATGTTGCGGGTGCGCCCCAGGATGCGCGTGAGCACCGGCAGGCCGCGCCCGCAGGGGCAGGGCGGGCCGGCTTCGGCCATGTCGCCCAGCTCGTAACGGATCAGGGGCATGGCAAAATTGAGCAGGCCGCTCACCACCACCCGTCCGCAAGCGCCCGGCGCGCAGGCATTGCCGGCGTCGTCGAGCACTTCGAGCAGCACGTTTTCGGACTGGACATGATAGTGGCCGCTGTGCGGGCAACGGATCGCCAGGTAACCGAATTCCTCGGATGAATAGCTGTCGTTGACCGGCACGCCCCAGGCTTCGTGGCAGGCCTGGCGCACGTGCGCATCGAGCGGTTCGCCGAAGGTGCGCACTTCGCGCAGGCTTGGGAGGCGCACGCCTTGCTCGAGCGCGAGTGTGGCCAGTTGCAGGGCCAGCGAGGGGTAGGTCAGCAGGTAGCCCGGCGCGCGTTGCACCAGCCATGCCAGCTGGGCCTGGACATCGACGCTGACCGGGCACAGATAGGCTGGGCCGGTGTGGAACATGCGGGTCGCCATGCCCCAGTTGTCGGCCTCGGCGGCCTCGCCGCGCCGGATGATGCACAGCGTTTGCAGCAGGTCGCGACGGTGCCAGGCATGGTCGCGCAGGGTCAGCGCTTCCCAGATCAGCTGGTTCAGGCAGGTTTTGCGGAAGCGCACCGGCGTGCCGGTCGAGCCGGAACTGCTGCCGTCCGCCAGCGGGCCGTGCTCGGACGGCACGGCGTTGCTCTGAAGCTGGTCGAACTGCGCTTGCAGCTCACGCCGGGACAAGCACGGCAGCCGTGCGACATCGTCCGCATGCACGGGCGCGCCCTCGCTCCATTGCGCCACCAGGCCGGCTGGCCAGTGGGCGCGGTACCAGAGTACGCTGCGCGCGGCGTGGCGCACGATCTGCGCCAGCTGGACCGACTGGCGCGCCGCGATCTCATGCGGGGCCAGCCATTGCTCGCTTTCCATCTGGCGCAACAGGGAGCAGACCAGGCCGCCCCGCACATCCGGGACGGCCGGCCACGCGATGCCGGCCAGGTTGCTTTTCAAACGCCATGCGGGTGGGTCGGTCGGCATCGCTCTCCTCAGGCCAGGTTCGGCGGCGGCGCTCAGAACTGCTTGCGCAGCTTGAACGAGACGCTTTGCGCCCGGAAGCCGCGATGGGCTTCGGCGTCGTAGCGCGCCGTCAGTTCGGTGTTACCGTCGCGCAGCAAGGTCACGCCGGCGCCGGCGCGCGCAAACAGCGGCTTGGCGTCGATCCCGCTGGTGGTGAAGGCCGGTCCGCCGCCGGCAAAGGCCGCCACCAGCGCGGTTTGCTCGGCCAGGAAATCATAGCCGAGCCCGAAGTTGCCGGAGAACGTCAATTGCTTCGATGGCGAATGATTGAACTTGGCGTCGGCGTACAGGATGAACTGCTTGGCGCGCTGGCTGTTCACCAGCAGGTTCAAGGCGCCGGCCCCGCTTTCGGTGTAGGCCTTGTTCTTGACGGTGGTGTAGTCCAGGCGCACCGATGGGACAAGGCTGGTTTGCTCGCTGAGCCGCACAACGCGCCCGATGCCGCTGCCGGCATGCAGGCTCATGCCGCGATAATCGCTGCTGGCGACACGCGTCAGGCCGCCGAAACTGATGAGCCGGCGAGCTTCGGTCTTGTTGCTGCCCGCGTCGAGTTGCCAGCTGATGTCGGTATCGGCGTCGAGCTTGTGGCTGCCGTAGGTCATCAGTTGCAGCAGGTCGATATCGGCCGACTGCGGGCGCGCGCCGTTGCCGTCCAGATTGGTCCGGGCGTAGGTCAGCGCAACGCCGATCCGGTCGGCGCTGCTGACAACGCCGTCCGCTCCGACGATCAGGCCGCCGCTGTCGGCCTTGTAGCCGAGCGTGCCATCGCGCTCGCTCTGGCGCGCCCAGGCGCCGAACGGCTTGGCCCACATGGCGCGCTCGCTGCCGTAGCCGTCGCCGGCCGACAGGCCGCGATTGGCTTCGATGCGCGCTTGCACCACGCGGTCGGTCAGGTTCATGGTGGCGGCCACGGCGGCGGCCATGCCGCCACCCGCCAGCGGCAGGGTCTGGCCGACCGCATCCGAAACTTCTTGCGCGGTCGACAGCTTGCCCAGCGCGGTGATGACCTGGCCCATGTCGCCGCCGGCGCTGCTGGCGATCAGGCCGTCGAACACGCGCGCCGCGCCGCCGCCGGACGAGTTGCCGGTGGTGACGATGGCCGAGACGGCGGTATTGGCCGGCTGCGGCTCGATTGGCGGCACCGGGGTCGGCACCGGCGTCGGTACCGGCGTCGGAACAGGGACCGGCACCGGCACTGGAACCGGCACCGGCACCGGCGGCGGCACCGGCACCGGCGGCGGCACCGGCACCGGCGTCGGCACAGGCACAGGTGTCGGGACCGGAACCGGCGTCGGCACAGGCACAGGCACAGGCACCGGCGTTGGCACGGGAACGGGCGTCGGCACCGGCACCGGCACAGGCACAGGCACAGGAACCGGCGTCGGCACAGGCACAGGTGTCGGGACGGGTGTCGGTTCCGGCGTCGGCACGGGTGTTGGTGTCGGAACCGGCGTTGGCGTTGGCACTGGTGTCGGCGTCGGGGTTGGTGTCGGCGTCGGGGTTGGCGTCGCCGAGGCGATCACCAGGTCGATGGACTTGCCGTTTTTAACGCCGGTCAGGTTGAACAGGAAGCTGTTGTCGGTGACAGGCATGATGGACGCCGTGGTCAGCGTGCCGCCAGCCTTGATGACATCGGCCAGGATGGTGCCGTTGGCCAGCACCGGCGCGCCGCCGACATCGACATCGATGTTGCTGCTGGCGGACATGTCGACATTGCCTGTGACGTTCAGTTTGCCGTAGGTGGTGGCGTTGGTCAGGCCGGTGCGGAAGATGCCGCCGACGCTCTGGAGATAGTCGCCGGTCAAGGTCACGGTATGGCCGGCGGCGACCGACAGGATCCCGCTGTTGCTCATGCTTGTGGCGCCGATGGCCAGCGCGCTGCTTGAGCGCAGGGTGCTGCCGGCGCTGATATTCATCTGGCCCAGGCCGGCGAAATTGCCGCCGGGCGTGAACGCGGCGGTATTGAGCGCACCGGTGCCGAGATTGACCACGCTGCCGGCGCCGCCGGTGACGTTGCCGGTCACGCTGGCGCTCGTGCCCAGGATAGTCAAGGTATTGATGCCGAGCGCGAGTGCGCCAGTCAGGCTGCCCCGGTTGGTGACGATAAAGGCGCTGCCGCTGTTGGTGAAGTTGAGCGAATTGGCGCCGCTGATCGTACCGGTGTTCAGGATGCCGCCATCGAGCACGCTGGTACCGGTAATCGCAATGCCGGTATTGGTGCCGCTGATGGTCCCCGCGTTGGTGATGCCGCCGTGGATCAGTCCATTCGGCACGGTGATGCCGATGTCGGTGGCGGTGATGGTGGCGCCGGCCTGGTTGACGATGCCGCCGGACACGATATTGGCGGCGCTGCCGATCCGGATGCCGCGCGGGGCATTCAGCGCACCGGCGTTGACGATGCCGGTGGCCACGCTGGCGCCGGTGCCGTTGACATTGATGGCGTGGTTTGTGCTGGTGATCACGCCGGTCGCGGTATTGCTGATCGACCCCGCCGTGGCGCTGCTCGCCAGGGTGATGCCGTTGCCTTTACTGCTAATGAGCGAGCTGTTGACGATCTGGCCCGTGACATTGGAATTGTTGTTGATGAATATTCCCGCGCCGTCCAGGCCATCTCTGCCGCTCGATGTGGTGGTGGTGATGGTGCCGGCGTTATGGATGTTGCCGGTGATCGTGGTGCCATTGAAGGCGGCGATGCCGCCTTCGCCCCCGTCCATCAGGCCGCGGTTGATGATGTCGCCGCTGATCTGCGTCGTGGCCAGGCTGATGCCGCGCTGGCCGTGGGTCTCGGCGCCGGTATCGTTCAGGATGCCGCCGCCGGTGATGATGGCGGTGCTCAGGTCGATGGGGTGGATGCCGGTGAGCTTGCCGGCATTGACGATGCCGCTGGTCACCGTCGAATTGGCGACGCCGATCATCTGGGTGCCGCCGCTCATGATGCCGGTCGCGGTATTCTCGATCATGCCGACGGTGGAGCCGCCTTGCACCGACAGGGCGTTCGAGTTGATGCCGCCGATCGTGCCGCTATTGCTGATTTTGCCGCTCACGGTGCTTCCCGCCAGCGCCAGCGCCGGGTTGCCGCCCTGGGTGTCGATGCTGCCGCTGTTGAGGATGTCGCCGGTGAGCGTGACGGTCGACAAGATGATGCCGCGCGCGTTTTGTCCCGCCGTCTTGCCGATGTGCCCCTGGTTGACAATGCTGGCGCCGAGCTGGGAATTGCTGATGTCGAGCGCGGCGAAGCCGCCGGCAGCGTTGATGTTGCCGCCGGCCGCATTCGCGATGCCGCCCTGTAGCGAACTGTTGACGATATGGATCGCGGTGCCGTTGACGGCGCTGATCGCGCCGGCCGGGCCGTTGCTGATGGCGCCGCTAACCGTGGCGCCGCTCAGGCGGATGCCTTCCTCGGTGATGCCGCCCCACGGTCCGGTGGACGCGATGGTGCCGGTATTGGTGATCCCGCCGGTGAGGGTGCCTTCAATGTTGAGAGCGACCGCGACCGGGTTGATGGTGCCGGCATTGGTGATCGAGCCGGCGCTGACGCCGGTAGCGAGCTGGACGCCATTGTTGGGTGTGTTTGCCAGGGGCACGGTAATCACCCCGGTGGCGGTCACGTTGAGGCTCTCGCCGGCGCCGATGGTGCAGACGCTATCGACGGTTATGTTGTCCACCGTGATGATGGCCCCGCTGGCGGCCGGGCAAGGATTGCCGACCGCCGCCGCGTTGGCCATTACCAGGCAGGCGCCCGCCACCAGCACCGCCATTTGTTTTTTCTGAAAGGTGTAATTCGGCATGAGATCGCTTCCCGGACAGGTCCGCACCATTTGCGGGGGCAGCTGCAACGCTCGCGTATGCCCGATGAATCAAGGCTTTGCTTGATCCATCTCAAGCCGCGATGATCCCTATGTGCTTTGAATATAGCGAAACGAAAATATTGTGTAAATGCGTTTCCCGCGCAAGCGCTCGGGAATCTGGACGGCGAACAACACTTTGCTGGCCGCCGTGGCTGCGCTGCGCTTGCGCGCGATCAGATCCAGTATTCGGTCAGGCGTGCCGCCCACTCCTTGACCCGGTCGCTCCACGGCCGGTCGCGCCACTGTGCCAGGGTGATTTCCTTCGAATCGCGCATGTCTTCGGAGAACGCGCTTTCCATATCGGCGCCGAAGCCGGCGTCGAGCACGACCACGTTGAGCTCGTAATTGTGCAGAAAACTGCGGCGGTCGATATTGGCCGAGCCGACCGTCGACCAGGTGCCATCGATCACCGCCGTCTTGGCGTGCAGGATCGCTACTTGCAACTGGTGGATCTTGACCCCGTTGCGCAGCAGTTCATCGTAAAACCCGCGTCCCGCATGAAACACCAGGCCGTGATCGGTCACGCCCGGCAGCACCAGGCGCACGTCCACGCCGCGCCTGGCGGCCGCGCTCAGGGCGTCGACAAACTGGCGGTCCGGCACAAAATACGCCGAGGTGATGTGGACCGATTTTTTCGCTTCCTGGATCGCCAGCATGAACGACTTGTAAATCTCCGACTCGCGCTCGGGATCGGTGGCCAGCACGCGCACGATCTTGTCGCCGACCGGCGCCAGCGGCGGGAAGTACTCGCGCTCGGGCAATTCGCCGGCATCCTGGTTGACCCAGGCGTCGATGAAGTGATATTGCAGCGAGGCCACCGCCGGCCCCTCGATCTTGATGTGGGTGTCGCGCCAGCCGACTTTCTTGCCGTCGGTCGCGTCCGGCTTGCGCTTGGAGCGGAAGAAGGAACTGTTGGCATACGTGCTGCTGATGTTGATGCCGCCCGTGAACGCCACCGTGCCATCGACCACCATCAGCTTGCGGTGGTCGCGGTTGTTCAATTCCCACTTGCCGACCCGCGCCGCCGGATTGACGGGGTTAAAGGCGATCATGGCAATGCCGGCCTGTTTCATGCGTTCGAAAAATTCCTTGGGCGTGGCCAGGGTGCCGACGCTGTCGTACAGGACGTTGACGGTGACGCCCTGTTTCTGCTTGTCGATCAGGACATCGGCGAACTGCAGGCCGATCTCATCCTGGTCGAAAATATACGTTTCCAGGTTGATCGAGGTCTTCGCGTTGGCGGCGGCGCTCATCATTTCCTTCATGGTGGCCGGGCCGTCGAACAGCAGGGTGACCTTGTTGCCGGCCACCAAGGGCACGCCGGTGGCGGCTTCTTCCAGCACCGCCAGCGCCTTCATGTCGGGGGTGGCCTTGGCCCAGCGCCGCGCCAGCAGGTCGGCGGCTCTTTTCTTGTCCATCCGGCCTTTGCCGGTGGCAACCGTCGGGTGCTTCTGCGCCACCGCGGTCTCGCCCACCCCCTCCATCGAGGGCAGGGAGGCGCAGGAGGCCAGGCCGACCGTCAGGGCCAGCACGGCCAGCCAGGCGGCGACACGGGTTTTCGTCATTTTGATCCCCTAAATGGTACGGCGTCGGGCGACTCGGACGGCAGGTCCTTGGGTCCGATGAAAAAATCGATGGGGGCGGCCAGGAAGCGCCGTCCAAGTGCTTTCAACAACAAAATACCGTGTTCGAAGTGAATCTTGCGCGCACGAAGCGCAACCAACAGTGCCAATCCGAAACTTACCACGAGATTGACCGTGCCGATCGATAAAAAGCCGCCGATCGAGGTCAATGCGACTTCCCAGCTCATCTTGTGGTCGAGCGCGACCAGCGCGGTGGCGAAGTTGGCTGACGAAAAAGTGACGTGGCGGATGTCGAGCGGCAGGCCGAACAGGAAGCCGAGGGTGCCGATGGTGCCCAGCAGCACGCCGAAGTACATATTGCCCATCAGGCTGCCCAGGTTGTTCTCGATGTACAGCGACAGGCGCAGCAACCGTTCCGGCCCCAGCAGGCGGCCCAGGCCGCGCAACTGGTAGACGCGCTGCGCCATGCGCGTGTAGAGCGCCTTGTTGTCGAAATAGCCCGAGATCAGCCCGGCCACGAACAGGCACACGCCGGCGATGGCGGCGTAGAACAGGGCCAGGCTGTGGATCGGGTCGATGTCATGCAGCAGGTGCATGGCTTTGTCCGGTGTGACCAGGTGATGTCCGGTCGCGTAGTGGTAGCCGGTGGCGATCAGGTAGGCGGTCGGGATCGCCGTGGCCAGGTTGCCCAGCACGGCGACGCATTGGGTGCGGAACACCTTGTTGATGAGCTCCGCCATGCTGTCGAGGTCGATATTCCTGCCATCCTTGCTCGACAGCCCGGCGGCGATGCGCGAGGCGGTCATGGCCGGCTGCTTGGTGGCCACGGTGAAGTGCAGCACGTGGATCAGCATGAAGCCGAGCGAATAGTTCAGGCTGAACAAAAAGGCTTCGACCAGCGGCGCGGCGCGCAGGGTCCCGAGCAGAATCTTGAACAGCGCCATGAAACCGACGATGAAGCCGGCCCCGGCCGAGGAGTTGAACATGCTGCGCAGCTGGACCCGCGTGTCGGCAATGTAGTGTTCGCCGGTGCGGCTGGCGTTTTCCGTCACATTGCGCGCCAGCAGGTCGATATTGTCGGCGAACAGGTCGCGCACCGTGTATTTGTTGTTGTGCGCTTCGACCAGTTCCTGCGCCAGGGCAATGCCGCCGGCGCGCCGCAGGCTGGTGGGCGGGGCGTACTCGGGGGTGGCCTCGTTGGCCAGGGTGGCCAGGTCGACTCCGGGAGCGGCCGGCAAGTGACCGCTCACATCGACCAGGAACAGCAGTTTGCGCAGGCGGTCGATGCTCTGGGTGAGCGCGACCAGCAGGTAGGTCAGGGCCACGCTGGTGCCGTGGCTGAGCGCGTTCTTGCGGATCTTGGCGACCACGCTGTCGCACTGGTCGAGCATGACCAGCAGGTGGCGCGCATCGTCGACCTCGGCCACTTCGCCGGCCATCAGGCGCGCATAACCGTCGAGGTAGTTGTTGACCTCGATGTTTTGCATGAGGAAGGGCGAATCGAAGTTTTCGATGTCGGCATGGCTGCTGATCAGGCGCGGTTCGAAGCCGAGCGCGCAGACGCGGCAAGAGATGGTGCGGATCGCTTCGAGCATGCCGAGCACGGTAGTGCGGGCCGCGTTGGCCGGGCCTGTGAGCGGCGCGGACGGGGCGTTCGCGACCACGTCGAACAGTTCCAGCCAGTCGGCGGCGGGCACGGTACGGATCCAGCGGTAATCGGTCTGGACGTACAGCACCTGGTCGATGGCGTCGCTCAGGTAGACATCGCCGAGCGCGGGCGGCAGGAAGCGGTAGGAAACGCGGCGTTTCAATTCGGTGAAGAAACCGTCGTTGGACAACACGCCGATGTCGGTGTACAGGCTGGCGTGGCGGCGGCTGTCGAGCAGGCGTGTGAGGTAGCTGCGCAGGGCGGACGCTTGCTCTGGATTGCCTTTGAGTAGCTGGCACAGGGTGCGCACGCGCTCGGTGCTGGTGGCGATCTCGGCGCGGCGGCGCGGGCGCAGTTTTTCGACCAGGTCGACCAGCACGTCAATGCGGTCGCTATGGGGATCGATTCGTTCTAAAGTGGGAAGCATGAAATATAGCCGGAGCAACAGATACTAAAGACGTAGTGTACGTGGTGTTGCCCTGAAACTTGGTACGCTAGCGTACAGACCGCTCCGACGGCTACTTGGGGCACAGTTCATATCTCTTTTGGCCCATTGGATCGTTGACGGATGGATAGGTAACGCAATACGTTCCCAGGCCCGTCTTGATCTTGTATTTGCGCGCCCCGCTGTCGCTGTTGCCGGTTGTAATTTCCTCGATCTCGGCTTTCTCGAACAAGGTGGGGTTGCGCCGGGCCGACTGGATGCCGGCGATCAGGCGCTGTTGCGGCGAATCGTCGGGCACGGCGAACTTGTTGAGCGATGCCTTGCGCAAGTCCTTGTCGATCTTGCCCAGGTCGGCAAACGCGCGCTTGCGGATGGCGTCGGCGGAATGCGACGGTGCGGTTGCGGCCGGCTCGGCGAAGGGATCGGGCGGCACGACGGTCATGGCCGGCGCCTCGCTGGCGGGCGCGGCCGGGACGCTGACGGCAGGGGCGGGCGGCGCCGGTGCCGTCAGCGGCGTGGCGCGGCGCGCTCGCGTGGCGCGCACCGGTGTACTACTGGCGCTGACGGGCGGCGCGGGGCGGGTTGGCGGCGCCCGCTCGGCCGCCTTGGGGGCGATGGTGTCGATCCACTGGATGCGCGGGCCACTGTCCTCGTCGTGCTCCGGGTCTTTCTCGCGCGCATGGCGCCACGCCAGCAACAGGGCCGCGTGCAGGGCGATCACGAGGCCGATGGTGAGCCAGCGGCCTGGCTGTCGGGGGAGAGTCATATTAATTGCGAGGTGCATCAGCCTTGACGTCCAAGGACGTGCGTTAAGTTAAATATATGATTGCAGCATTTTCAATGCTAACAGGTATGGAGCGATTGTTGCTGAGTTGCATTGGAGCTCGCCCTCTAACCGGGCCGTGGGCGTGGCCGAACGTGGCCGGCGAGTTCGGTTAAACTGCCTGTATAACAATGAATAGGGAGCAATTATGTATCTGACGTATTTCAAAGGACAATGGGCCGAAGGTAATGTGCCGCTGTTCGGCGCGATGGATCACAGCGTCTGGCTCGGCTCGTCGGTGTTCGACGGCGCGCGCGCCATCCGCGGCCGCTTGCCCGACCTGCGCCCGCATCTGGAACGGGTGATCCGCTCGGCCGAGCGGCTCGGTTTGCAGTGCCCGCTGACGGTCGATGAAATGGAAGCGCTGGTGCGCGAGGGCGTCGCCAAGTTCCCGGCCGACGCCGAATTGTATGTACGCCCGCTGGTGTTCGGCGCCGAAGGCTTTCTGGTGCCGGTGCCCGACAAGAGCGCTTTCGCATTGACCTTGTTCGATGCGCCGATGCCGCCGTTCACCGGTTTTTCGGCCTGCCTGTCCACCCTGTGCCGGCCGGACGCCAGCATGGCGCCGACCGACGCCAAGGCCTCGGCCCTGTACGCCAACACCACGCGCGCGATTCGCGCAGCGACTGCGTGCGGCTACGACAATGCGGTGGTGGTCGACAGCGATGGCAATGTGGCCGAGTTCGCGACCTCGAATTTGTTCCTGGTCACGCCGGAGGGCAAGGTGGTGACGCCGGTGCCGAATGGCACGTTCCTGGCGGGTATTACGCGGGCGCGGGTGATTGCTTTGCTGGCCGAGGCCGGTGTGGCGGTGGAAGAGCGCAGCGTCCATCCGGACGAACTGCTGACAGCGCTGGAAATCTTTAATACCGGTAACTACGGCAAGGTCACGCCCTGCATCCGCTACGAGCAGCGCACGCTTGCCATCGGGCCGGTGGCAAGCCTGGCGCGCGAGCGCTACCTGGCGTTTACCGGCGCGACGTAAGCGCCGCGCCGGTGTGGGCGCCGCGTTGGCGCCGCCCACATGGCCACACTTACTTCTTGGCCGGGGTCGGCTTGATTTCCACCGGCTTGATGGCGCCGCAATCGGCGCCGAGCCACTTGCCTTTGGTCTCGCTCGTCATGACGTCCTTCTTGCCGCTGGCGGTGGTGCTCATCTTCACGGTCGAGGTGTAATCGTTACCCTGGTACACGGTCTTGCCTTCACCCGAGGACGGCGGCGTGGCGCAGGCGTACGAATACGTCTGGGTGCCGCCCACGTTGGCGCCTTGCTTGAATTTGCAGTTGCCGTCATCGACGCCAATGTTGGCGCCGGCGTCGATCTGTTTCTGGCTGATGCAGGTCTTGACGGTGATGCTGCCGTCGGCATTCATGGTCATGACCGGGCCGCCCGGGTGGTTCATCGACTTTTCCATTTCCTTGCGCTGGGCCGCTGGCATCTTGGCCATCTGCTTTAGCGAATCAGCCATCGCTTTGTTGGTTTCCGGATCGGCCGAGGTGGTTTTGCTGGTGCTTTCCCACAGACCTGGCTTCATGGTCTGGGCGAATGCAGGCGTGATTGCCAATGCTGCGGCGGAAACGAGGGCGAGGGTGGTCAGGCGGAAACGTTGATTCATAGTTACTCCAAGTGTGAATCCGCTAGTTTAGCGCGAAACGGGCACTGGATGTTGTTGTTTCAATATTGCCGGATGCATAGCGCGGTGCGAGTCTATTGCGCCCCGGGCGGCTTCAGATCGATCGGCTTGACATTGCCACAACTGGCGCCCAGCCATTTTCCCTTGCCTTCCAGAAGCATGATGTCTTCCTGGCCGGTGGCGCTGGAGGACATCGTCATGGTCGAGGTATAGCTGGTACCGCCCTGGAAGGTGATCTTGCCCTGGCCGGAGGCGGGCGGCTTGTTGCACGTGAAGGAAAAGCGCTGCGTCCCGCCGAGCAGCGGGCTTTTCTTGTGGCTGCAATTGCCGTCTTGCGGGCCGAGGAAGTTGCCGCCCGCATCGTCGATCATTTTCTGGGTGAGGCACAGCTTCATGGTCACGCTGCCGTCGGGGTTCATGGCGAAATGCGGCGCGCCCGCCTGGCCGCCCATTTGCCCGATCGCCGCGCGTTGTTCCGGGGTCATGGAAGCGAGCTGCTTTTGCATCTCGGCCATGGCCTGGGCGATCTGCGGGTTTTGCGAGGTGGTTTTGCTGGTGTTTTCCCACAGGCCCGGTTGCATGGTCTGGGCGCGGGCCGGGGAGAGGCAGGCGGCTGCGGCGCAAACGAGCGCGGCGGCGATAGGGCGAAGGCGTGGGATCATGGCGGCTCCTGTGAGAAGCCGCCAGTCTAGCGCGAAACGGGCGCGCTGACGCGCCGCTCAGTTGAAGTCCTCGTCCTCGTCGTCGCGGGCGTCGTCAAGTTCATCGATGGCGCCGGCCTGGTTGTCGTTGCCGGCCAGGACGTCCCCGCGCGCGCGCCAGGCCGACTCCGATCCGACCGCTTCCAGCAGCCCCTTGACGCGGCGCACGCGCGCGCTCTGGTTGGCGTTGGTCTGGCCGGCGGCGCTGGCCGGCGCAGGGGCCGGCGCTGGCGCTTCGGCGCTCCAGGATTGCAGAGAATCCAAAAAATGGGCAAAACGCTCCGTGCTCATACCGTGCTCCTGTGCGAGTGGTCAACCTGCGAAAAATGGGTGGGGACTGCAAACAACAACTGCGCTGCGGCAAGGCCGGCAGCGCAGCTCAATGAAGCTGTTGGAACACGGCCAGCAGATGCGCGTAGCCGAGCAAGTACGCGAGCAGCAACACCAGGGCGCAAGGCAGCGCGATCGCCCAGGAGCGGCGCGCATAGTCGGTGCCGAAGCGTTCGCGCACGAAGCGCTCCTGCGGGCTGGCGACGGCGATGTACCAGATCAGCAGCAGGATGATGGGACCCGTTTGCAGCGGCGAGGACGCTTCGCGCAGCAGGGACATATAGATATTGAGGATGAACGCCACGAGGCAGGCGGCGAACCACCAGCAGGCCTGGACGGCGCGCTTCGGCTCGCCCAGTGCTTCCCAGTTGCGGATCAAGAGGATGGTGCCGAACAGGGGCGTGAACAGCAAGCTCCAGCAGGCGGCGGCGTCCGGGTTCCACAGCGGCGCGCGCTGCTCCGTGCGCGCTGCGTGGGTGTCTGGGAGGGAAGAATGCGCATTCATGTGTGCAACTATCGCGTGCCTCCCACGCCGATGTATTGATCTGGCGCTAGCTTTGCGCCGACATCAGATGCAACTGGAGATATTGCAACAGCAGGACCGTTTTGCCATCCATGATCTCGCCGCTGGCCATCATCGCCAACGCCTGGTCGAAACCGAGTTCGAGTACGTCGATATCTTCGCCTTCGGCGGCCAGCCCTCCGCCGTCGCCCACCTTGTCGGCGGGCTGGTAGGCGCCGACGAAAAAGTGCAGGCGTTCGGTGACCGAACCGGGGCTCATGAAGAGGTCGTAGATCTTTTTCACGTTTTCGATGCGGTAGCCGGTTTCTTCCTCGGCTTCCGCGCGGATGCGCTGTTCCGGGCTGGCATGGTCGAGCAGGCCGGCGGCCGCTTCGATCAGAAAGCCGTCGTGGCCGTTGACAAAAGCCGGAATCCGGAACTGGCGCGTGAGCAGCACCGTGCGCTGGCGCAGGTTGTACGGCAGGATGACGGCGCCGTTGCCGCGGTCGTAGACTTCGCGCGTCTGGCTTTGCCAGGCGCCGTCGCGCCGGCGCAGCGAGAAGGTCAGGCGTTTCAGGATGTACCAGTTGTCCGACAGCAGTTCTTCCCGGTCGATGCGTACCCGCGGCTCATGCATGATGTTCCTTTGTGATTGTGATTGTGCTTGGTGTTTTTTAGAATATCGTGCAAAATCGTGCAATGTCAAGAAAATACGTGTAGAGGCAAGGATGCTGACAAGCCAGCGAAAGCAGTACCTGATGGACCTGTTGCGGCGCGACGGGCAAGTGGTGGCCAAGACCGTGAGCGAGGCCTTGGGCTTGTCGGAAGACACCATCCGGCGCGACTTGCGCGAGCTGGCGCGCGACGGCTTGCTGCGGCGCGTGCATGGCGGCGCGCTGCCGGCCTTGCCGGCGTCGCCGGCGCTGGCCGACTTTGGCGCGCGCGAGCGGATCTCGGCGCACGCCAAGGCGGCCATCGGGCGCGCCGCCGCCGCCCTGGTCGTGCCGGGGCAGGTGCTGTTTGTCGATGGCGGCACCACCTCGGGCCACCTGGTGCGTTGCCTGGCGCCGGACTTGCGCGCCACGGTGATCACCCACAGCCCCTCGGTGGCGCTGGCGCTGCTGGGGCACGAACAGGTCGAGGTGATCATGCTGGGCGGGCGCCTGTACCGCCATTCGGTGGTGGGGGTGGGCGCGGCCACCCTGGAGGCGATCGCCCAGGTGCGCGCCGACCTGTATTTCATGGGGGTGAGCAGCATCGATCCGGAGGCGGGATTGTCGACCGGCGACTTCGAGGAAGCGGCCGTCAAGCGCGCCATGTGGCGGGCGGCGGCGCACACGGTGGTGCTGGCATCGCCGGAAAAGCTGGCGACGACGTCGCCTTACCGGATCGTCGGTGCCGATGAGATCGGGGCAATCGTGGTCGCGCACGGCGCCGATGAGGCTTTGCTGGCGCGTTATCGGGCGCTGGGGGTGGGCGTGCATGTGGCGCAGGGGCATTAATGGCGTGAGTCGATGATCCATTTGTTCGCCGGGTGTCGAAGGGGACGCGGACCAGATCTCACAGCTGCAGGCCTGCCCGCCGATAAGCAGTAGGCGCGGCGATATTGTTATGCAACGCCGCCCCGAAATCTCCAGTTAGAATGGCATCTTTAGTCGCCTTGGAGACGTCGTGGGGATAGAGCAGGAGATTGAAGGCATACGAGCAGGCATCAAAGCCGGTCGCTTTCCAAATGAGGCTTCGGTGTCACAAGGCATCGTGCTACGCCTTCTGAACGGCCTCGGCTGGCCTACGTACGACACCGAGAGCGTCTGGCCCGAATACTCACTTGGCACCCGCCGCGTCGATTTCGCCCTGTGCAGCCCGCCTGGCAAGCCCATCGCCTTTATCGAAGTCAAACAGATCGGCCAGAGCGACGGCGCCGAGCGCCAGCTCTTCGAATATGCTTTCCACATCGGCGTTCCACTGGCCATCCTCACGGACGGGCGGGAGTGGAATTTTTTCCTCCCTGGCGGCCAGGGCGATTACGGCGAGCGGCGCGTCTACAAACTCGACATCGTCGAACGCGATTTGGCCGAATGCGCGCAGCGCTTGAAGCGCTACTTGTGCCACGTCAATATCGCCTCTGGTGCCGCAATCGAGGCCGCGCAGGATGACTATCGAAACGTGTCGCGGGAGCGCCAGATGCTGGCGACACTGCCTAAGGCGTGGGGCCAGATCATCGCCGACGAGGATGAGATGTTGTTGGAGATCGTGGCGGACCGGGTGGAAAGTCTCTGCGGCTTCAAGCCAGACCCGGATATGGTCGCCAAGTTTCTTAAAGAGGGCGTGGTTACGCGCGTTGCCTCCGCCGTCTACGACAACGGTATCGACCGACACCGAAAGTCTTTGCCTGTAGCGCCTGCAACAACCGTCAGGGCTCCTTTGCTGGCGCCAATTGTAAGCGCTCGCTCGCTCGGCTTCACCCTATTCGGCGTATTGCATCCAGCCCGTAACGGCATCGATGCGCTTCGCCAATTTTTCGAGTTGTTAATCGCCAAGGACCCTGCGTTCGCTGAACGCTTCGCGAGTCTTCCGAAGCATGGCCGCTCGCGTCGATATCTCGCCAAGGAGGTGGCGGACCTTTATCCTGGGCGGCCCGATTTGGCGCGCGAGTGCTCGAAAAAAGTCGCGCCGGGGTGGTGGCTGAGCACGAACCATAGCAAGCAAACGATCGGGCGAATTTTTGAAATGGCTTGTGAGGTGGCGGGAGTGGTCCCGGGCAAAGATCTCGTTGCCCACTTGGGCGACTAGGCGAGCGATTGTTATCCGCCTTTGCTGCGGATGGTTTTGTTTTCTAATTACTGTCCGCTTGCGTCAGGCTATCGATGAACTTTCCAGGCGTGACTATACGAACACCGAGTTGCTTCATGTCTGTGGCCGCGATGTTTCAGATTGCTTGACACGATGTAGACCTTGTCGTTGACATTGAACTGCCGAGCGTAATCCAGCAACACCAACCCTGCTGCGGCAACATGCTTGTCGCCAGCGTCCACGGCATCTGGCACCCTGTCCAGCACTGAGGCGTCTTTGTGTCCAAGAACCTCGTAGTCCGCGACGGCGTTCCGGTAGCAGGTCAATCGCATTTCTGCTTTGGCTTTTTCGGCGGCAGCCTGCTGCGCTGTCAGCGGCAAGCCACTGCTGACCACTCCGGCCGCCACGCGTGGCCAGTTGCGCAAAAATTCGATCTCGATATCAACGGTCCACCGAGCAGAAAACAGGTCCACCAGATACAAGTCGAAAAGAACGTCGGAAAGCCGCGGTGGCAGTAAAATATTCGCATCCAAAACCACATGGGTGATGCCACTTGGCGACAGCCGGTGGTGGGCCGTCATGTCATGAACGGCGAGGGGTCCTGTTTTCCACAAACAAATGCTCGGGAACGTCATACATGCCCGACTCGGCCGCCGCTGCGCGGTAGTCGCCCTGCTTGGCCTTGGCTTCGCGCTCAGCTACCCAAGCGTGAACCGAGGATTCCGGTACGCGGCGGTGGCCGTCCTCGGTGACCGATGCGCCGGCCAATTTCTTATGGTCAATGAGCATGGCCACATAGGGCCGGCTACATTGCATTAACTCAGCCGCTGCCTCTGTCGTCAACATCGAGTCTGAGCCTTGCGAATCTCGGTCGTGCCGTTCCGCTGTCTCGCGCAGATAACGTTGCATGCCGATGCGCCTGATTTGAGATAACTCATCGTTGCCGCTCAACAGCTCGTGCAAAGCCCGGGCAATTGTTTCTATGGATTCAGGCGCGAGGTCAGGCACGCGCAACACCAAGCCTTGCGCGATGTCGGCGAGCGCGTCGCGCCGGACGACCGGCAAAAGTCCTTGCTTTTCAGATGCTGCGCTCATGATAAGGCTCGTTCCCTGGTCGTCTTATTCTAATCCAAAACGTCAAAAGCGAAACCTGACTGTGGCGAGGGCAGCGAACGAAAAAACGGCCAACGCTTGTGGCGTTGGCCGTTTTCAATTTTCTGCAGCGCTACAGCGCGGGGCTTAACCCTGGCGGTTCGGCTCGGCGACGTAGATCTCGACGCGGCGGTTGCGCGCGCGGCCGGACGGGTCGTCGTTCGAAGCGACCGGCTCGCGCTCGCCACGGCCGTCGATCATGATGCGGTTCGGCGACACGCCGCGCGCCGCGAGGTAGTCGCGGGTCTGGGCGGCACGGTCGACCGACAGCGGCTGGTTGACCGAGTCGCTGCCGGTGCTGTCGGTGTGGCCGATGATGGTCACGGTGGTCGACGGATTGTCTTGCAAGGTGGTGGCAAAACGCTCGAGCACCGGACGGAAATTGGCTTTGATCGCGGAGCGGCCGGTGTCGAACGAAACGTCGGCAGGCACTTCGAGTTTCAGGCGGTTATCCTGGGTCTGGGTGACCTGGATGCCGGTGCCGCGCGTGGCTTGTTCCATGGCTTGCTTTTGCTGTTCCATGCGGTTCGACCAGATATTGCCGATCAGCGCGCCCGCGGCGCCGCCGATCAGGGCGCCCTTGCCGGCACGTCCGCCGTGGCCGGAGGTGGCGCCAATGATGGCGCCAATGCCGGCGCCGACACCAGCGCCTGTTGCCGTACCGCGCTGGGTGGCGGACATGTCGGCGCAACCGGTCGCCATCAGGGCGAGGACGGTGATGCCGAGCAGGGATTTAGTCAGGTTCTTTTTCATAGTGTGGCTCCTAAAAGTAATTGATCCGTTTCGCTGTCACACCAAGCTACGCCAGGCACGACCGCGAAACGGATCGGACATCAGTCGATGGCCGGATGATGCGTCAGCTAGATACCTCGGCCGCTGATAAGGCGAACCAGGATCATGATAACAGCGACAACCAGCAGAATGTGGATGAAGCCGCCAATTGTATAGGAAGTGACCAAGCCAAGCAGCCACAGGATCAGAAGTACGACGGCGATTGTATAGAGCATGATTTTGTCCTCGGTGGGTTTTTATAGACGACTGGTATGTCGTGAGTGCAGTATGCAGAACTCTTGCATGCCGCTCCGTACGCTGGCGTACATTAAGAATATGTTTTTTGTTCGTTTTGCAAGGCGGGCAACCATCCCAATACGCCCGCCAGGCCAACGAGACCGATCAGGCAGGCCACCAGGCCGCCGGCAATCAGGAACACCACGTCCTGGGCCTGCATTGTGGCGCTGCTGCCCGCCGCGACAGGTCCCGCGGCGCTGAAACCAAACAGCGTTACGATAATGCCCCAAGCTAAAATGCCGATCCAAACCATACGGTTCATGATAATTCCTTCGTCTCTGGTGATACTGCCGCGCCTTTTGCGACAGGCGTGAAGCTATTTTCGCGCTTGCTCATCAGCAGATCAGTTCGTTGCCGCACATTGCAAAGAAGAAAAGAAAAAGCCGTGTGGAAATAACCACACGGCCTTGTTTTTTAGTACAGCCGGGTCGGATCAGGCGACCGGACGCAAGGTCCCGTTGACCACCTTGACCCGGTCGCCGGTGCGCCAGCCGGCCGCGCTCTGCTGGTGGAAGGTGCGCGCGCCGCCATCGTCGAGGCGCACCCGGATTTCGTAGCTGCGGGTCGCTTTCAGATTGCCTTCGACCTGGTTGCCGACCACCGCGCCACCGACCGCACCGGCGACGGTGGCCAGCTTGCGGCCATTGCCGCCGCCGACCTGGTTACCGAGCAAGCCGCCGAGCACGGCGCCGCCGGCGGCGCCCAGGCCGCTGCCTTGGGCGCGCTGGGTCACTTCACGCACCGATTCGATGTTGCCGCAATGATTGCACCAGCGCTCTTGCGCCGCTTCCGAGGCGGCGTGGCGTGGCGGCGGCGCCGGCTTGCGCGGGGCCGGTTCGCGCGCCGGCGCCGGTCCGTTGTTGTACAGCGCGGCGCGGTCGAGTTCCTGCTGCGACGGGCGGCGCGCGGCTTCCTCGGCGGCCTCGCGCTTTTCTTCACGGTCGCGCGCGGCACGCAGGTCGTCCTCGCGCTGGTTCTCGGCGCGCTGCGCGGCGCGGTAGCGGGCGGCATTGCGTTCGGCATCGGTGCCGGGCGCATCGAGTGCGGCCAGGGTGCGCGGCATGACATTGGACGCGCTACCCGACCCGCCGTTTTGCAGTTTCGAGGCCAGCACCGCGCGGTCGATTTCGCTCAGCTCGGTCGCGGCGGGCGTGCCGCCGATGGACGAGGGAATCCAGCCGAGGATGGCGGCGGTGCCGGCTCCGCAAAACACGATCACCGCGACGGCGGCGGCGATCAGCAGCGGATGCTGGGCGCTCCGGGGCGCGGGAGAGGAGGGCGTCGTCATGATGATTCCTTATTGATGATGTGTGGTGCTGCACTGTCGGGTTGATGGAGGCCATTCTCCCGAGGATGGGGCGGTCCTTCCGTGCGTCACCGTACATACTTTGCCTATTATTGCCGTTACGCTGATTGAAATTGTTTGTAAATGTATTTGTACTACCAACCTGGCCTTACCTATCTAATGATCGCTATCCGTTTTGTCTCTTGGTCGCCAACGCGCACTGCCCCTCGGAGGGAGCGATGAATCACGTTTCCGCCGTTGAGTTCGACCACCCGAACGGCAACCAGCTGCTCGCCGCCTTGCCGCCCAGCGACCTGGCGCGGTTGTCGCACTTGCTCGAACCGGTCCAGGTGGAAGTGGGCGAGGTGCTGTACGAGCCGGCCGAGCCGGTCCGCCATATCTACTTCCCCCACGACAGCCTGATTTCGCTGCTGGGCGTGGCCGAAGGGCGCATGACGCTCGAGGTCGGCCTGGTCGGGCGCGAAGGCATGCTCGGCGCTACCGTCGCGCTCGGGCACGACACGGCGCAAACGCGCGCCATCGTCCAGCGCGCCGGTTGCGCCAGCCGCATGGACAGCGCCAGGTTCCGCACCGAGTTCGCGCGCAATCCCGCCTTGCAGCGGGTGCTGTACCGGTACACCGATACCTTGCTGGCGCAGGCGATCCAGATCGCCGTGTGCAGCCGCTTCCACGTGCTCGAAGCGCGCCTGGCGCGCTCGCTGCTCATCACGCGCGACCGCCTCAAGTCCGACAAATTTCATCTGACCCATGAATTCCTGGCGCATGCGCTGGGCGTGCGCAGGGTCGGCGTGACCAAGGCCGCCAGCGCCCTGCAGCAGCAGGGGCTGATCATCTACAGCCGTGGCAATATCGAGATCCTCGACGTGCGGGGCCTGGCCGCGGCCTCCTGCAAATGCTACGAGATCGTCAAGGAAGCGGGCGCCAGCGCGCTGTCGACCGCCTTCGTGTGAGCTTGCGGGCAGCGCCGGCCTGTCATGCCGGTGTCGCCCGGCCCTTCTCTATCTGTTCAGTCGGCAACCCCGACGCGTCTCGTTTTTTTGCTACGAATGCGCACCGCCTCCGGCCTTGTCTCTGGCCGTTTCTCTCCGCAATCGAATTGATCACCGCGCTCGCACTCGTGGCCTCTTTGTGCTGCGGGCCAACGCGTGCTCATTTGTGCCTCCCGCACGCGGAGCAGACGTAAAAAAACCCCGCGAGCGGGGCAGCCGGCGGGGTTTTTCATCAATCAGGCAAGCGGGATCATTTCGGTGGCTTGACCTGATTGCCGATGACGCCGCCGACGGCTGCGCCGCCAACGGTACCGATAGCGCTGCCGCCGGTCAGTACGCCACCGACAACTGCGCCGGCACCGGCGCCGATGGCCGTGTTTTTATCCTGGGCCGACATGCCTGCGCAGCCACCCAAGCCGAGCGCCACGGTGACCAGTGTCGCGCTCATTACCAGTTGCTTGATTGTTTTCATGATGATACCTCTTTAAGGGTAAAACTTATTTCATGCGGATATCGTTTTTCACTTGCTTGACACCTTTGACGTCGCGCGCAACTTTGCCGGCGGTAGCGATGCTGTCATGGGCAGCGACGAAGCCGCTCAGCTGAACAACGCCTTTGAAGGTTTCAACGTTGATTTCCGAGACTTTCAGGGTAGGCTCATTGACGATGGCCGCCTTGACGCTGGTCGTGATCACGCTGTCGTCCACGTATTCGCCCACGCTTTCTTTTTTGTCGGTCGACGCGCAGCCAACAACGGTGGTCAGCATCAGGGCGGCGATCAGGGTCGATACGATTTTCAGGTTTTTCATGGTGTATTCCTCTATGGTGGTGGTCTATATTGTTATGCGTTCGGCGGTGCATGTCGCCCAACCGATATGTCTAGATTAGGGCTTGCCCGGCTCATGGTCTGTTCGGCAACGCACATAAGTGACAAAACGCAATTTTTTGCGCTCAGCGCCGCGGGCGCACGTTTTGGGCGCTGGCGTTGCCCTTGCTATTGCTCGTGGCCGCGCGCTGGCCGGGCGGCGGCGCCACCGGCTTCTCGCGCGCCTCGGCCAGCAAGCGCCCGCAGCCGCTCTCCTGGCCCGGACCGGTGTTAACCAGGGGCAGCAAGGCTGCCGGCGCCGCGACCAGGCCCAGCGCCACCGCGCCGCCCGCCTTCAGGGCCAGCACGCCCTTGTCGACGCTCACCTCGGGCTTGGAAAAGCTGCCGCGCAAATGCAGGGGCGAGCGCAGCGAGAAAATGCGCAAGCCCTTGGTCTTGGGATCGAGCGTCAGGTCCATCTGTTCGTTGGCCAGGTTGATGGTGCCGTCGCCGGTGATGGCCGCCTCTTCGGTATCGACCACGAAAGTGCGCGTCTGCATCAGGCCGTTGGTAACCTGGAAGTCGCTCGCCATGCAATTGAGCTTGACCTGCTTGTCGCCGAACAGCTTGGTCAGCACGATATTGCCGATGTTCAGGCCCATCTGTTCGAGCAGCATCTTGCTGACCGTACCTTCGTCGATCAGCGCCTTGACTTCGCCATTCGAGGCCGCCAGCAGCGAGGCCACCGAATTGCCGGTGCTGGAAAGTTGCGCGTCGCCGTTGATCTGGCCGACCGTGGCCTTCATTTCGGCAATCGAGGGGAACAGTTCCTTGATCTTGATGTGGCGCGCGCTGACCTTGGCGGTGGCCTTGATGGCTTGCTTGCCCTTGCCGCTGCCGTCAAGCTTGATGGTGGAGGTGACGTTGCCGCCGGCCATCTGGAAATTCAGCGGCGCCAGGGTCAGCACGCCCTCCTGCAGGATCAGGTGGGTGGTCATTTTGCTGATCGGCAGCTGTTTTTCGCGCACGATGCGATCGGCCGCGTAGCGCACGTCGGCGTCGATCGCGGTCCAGCGCTCGGTACGGAAGGCTTCTACCGGCAACACCTTGCCGGTCGGCTGCACCGCCTCGACCCCGCGCGCCTCTTTGCTGGCGTTCGAATCGGCGCCCACCAGCGGCCCCAGGTCGGCGAACTGGAGCAGTTTGGACGCCACAGTGCCGCTCAGTTTGCCGCGTGGCTTGCCCGTTTGGTATGCGAGGCGGCCGGCGATGTCGCTCGAACCGACCTTGCCGGTAAATTTGTCGTAGACCCAGCGGCTGCTGGTTTCGTCCAGCTCGCCGGTCAGGCGGCCCTCGGTGCGAAAGGCCGGCGTTTCCGGCAGCAGCACCCCGGTCAGCGTATACAAGCGCGCCATGCTGGCGCCGGAGAGTTTCAGGCGCAGGTCGAGCGCGGCCAGCTTGGTCGGCTTGGTGACCGTGCCCTCGACTTCGATGTGGGTCTTGCCGACCCGCAGATCGGCCTGGACCGGGTAGGGCGTGGTTTGCTGCTTGAGCGAGAGCACCGCGCCGGCCTTGCCGCCGCCGCTGACAGGGCCGTTGTTGTAGCTGCCGCGCAGCTTCCAGCTGATGCCGTAAGCCGGGTCGGCGTTGACGGTGTCGACGTCGGCGGTGAGGTCGATGTTTTCGAGCGCGTCATTGAACTTGACCACGCCCTTGGTGAAAATCACGCGTTCCAGGTCGAGCTTCCAGCGCGCCGGCTGGTCGTCGTTGCGGAAGGTCCAGTTGTTCTTGCCTTCCTTGTCGCGCCGCAGGTCGATGGCCGGCGCATCGAAGCGCAGCACGGGAATGGCGATGGTCTTGTGGAGCAGGGCGAAGGGGTTGAGCGAAAACGAGAACTGCTTGACGGAAGCCATGTCGCCGGTCCCCATCCCCGCCGGCTGGCCGACATGCACATCGTTGGCGACCAGGTGCGGCCAGGGCACCGCGTCGCGCCAGGTGCGGTCGCGCTCGGCCATCACGGCGGCCGGCTTTTCCCAGCTCAGGTCCAGCTTGCCCTTGACTTCGAAGGGGCGCTCGATCGCTTCGCTGGCCTTGGCGTTGAGCCAGGGCCGGGCCTTGTTCCAGTCGTAGGTGAGCACGATGGCGAGCGCGATGAGCGGAATGGCGACCAGCACGGCCACGATGGCGAGAATAATGTTGGTGCGGCGCGCGCGCGGTGGGCGGGGGGCGGGCGGGACCGGGGCGGCTTGACTCATGATTATCCTTATTGTGGTAACAGGCTCACTTTAAGCGATAAGGGTGGCGCTCTTGTGTACGTTAGCGCACGGTCGGCAGCCCCCTTGCACGTAAAACATTTGCTATGTGCGGCAGCGAACCGAACTTGCCAATAAATCAGCTTATAACGTTATCACGACATCACTACACCTCATGGAGAAACACGATGAATGCACAAATCAAGAATCAAGTCAGTAAAGTACTTTGCGCCGCACTGGTTATGACACTGGCCGCTTGCGCCAGTTCGCAAAAAGCACCGGCCACCGCCGATGTTGCCGTATCGAAGAATGCGGTCGAAAACGCCGTGAGCGCCGGCGCCGCCGATCTGGCTCCCGAAGAAATCAATGCTGCCCGCAGCAAGATGATGCAAGCGAACCAGGCCCTGGCCGCCAAGGATTACAAACTGGCGCGCGAACTGGCTACCCAAGCCCAGGCCGACGCCAAGCTGGCCCAGAGCAAAGCCAATTCGGCCAAGGCGACCACGGCCGCCAACGCACTCCAGGATGACCTGCGCGTGCTGCGCGAAGAAGTCGACCGCGCCAACAAGCCACAACAATAAAAACAAAAAAGTCTGACAAACAGACAGCGCCGCGCGCCCTCACAGCGGCAGCGCAGGCCGACCGGTCCGCGCACAGCAGTACCCAGAGCACAAGAAAACGATTGAATTCCGCGCCATATGGCGCCATGACAACAAAAGGAACACTTCCATGAAACATACCCTGATCAAATCCGCCATCCTCGCCGCCGTCTTCACACTGGGTGCTTGCAGCAGCGTGCCGACCACCACGCCATTGCTGGACCAGGCCCGTGGCGATTTCGTCGCCGCCAACAACAATTCGCGCGTGTCGACCTTCGCCCCGCTGGAATTCAAGCAAGCGAGCGAAGCGCTGGATCAAGCCAACGCCGCCGCCGCCCGCAAGGATAGCCTGGAGCAGATCGACAAGCTGGCCTACCTGGCCAAGCAAAAAATCGCCACCGCACAAGAAATAGCCAAGCAGAAGCAGGCTGAAGCCGATATCGCCGCTTCCGGCAAAGAACGCGACGCCGTGCGCCTCGAAGCGCGCACCGTCGAAGCCGACCGCGCCAAGATGGATGCCGCCGCCGCCAAGGCCGCCGCCGCCGCCGCTTCGGCCGATGCCGCCGCCGCCCAGAACCAGGCTGCCGCCGCCCAGGGCCAGGTCGCCGCCGCCGAAGCCCAGACCCGCGAAGCCCAGGCTCGCGCCGCCCAGCTCGAAGCGCTGATGACGGACCTGCAAGCGAAGAAAACCGAACGCGGCCTGGTCATCACGATCGGCGATGTGCTGTTCGGCGTGGACCAGGCCAACCTGACCGCCAATGGCCAGGCCACCTTGCGCAAACTGGCCGACGCACTGGCACAGAACCCGAACCGCAGCGTGCTGGTCGAAGGCTTTACCGACAGTACCGGCAGCAGCGCGCATAACCAGCAGTTGTCGGAAAAACGCGCCGCCGCCGTGCGCGCCGCCCTGGTCGAGATGGGCGTTGCCCGTGACCGCGTCGCGATGCGCGCCTATGGCGAAGCTTTCCCGGTCGCCGCCAATGATTCGGCCGGTAACCGCCAGATGAACCGCCGCGTGGAAATCGTGCTGTCGAACGAAGGTGCCGCGATCGCGCCGCGTCGTTAATACCGACCAAATTGAAGTCGTAATCTACAAGCAAAAGGAATCATCATGGAAAACAATACCAAGCCACTGGCGCACGGATTCGACGTGAAAGCCATCCGCCAGGCAGCCGCCAATCTCGACGACGGCGCCGTCACCGACGGCTACGCAGCCGATCGTGAAGCGGTCATCAACATGCTGAACGACGCGCTTGCCACCGAACTGGTGTGCGTGTTGCGCTACAAGCGCCATTACTACACCGTCAGCGGCGTGGGCAACGGCCCGATCAAGGCCGAATTCCTGGAGCACGCACAGCAGGAGCAGGAACACGCCGACTCGCTGGCCGAGCGCATCGTCCAGCTCAATGGTTCGCCGAATTTCAATCCGGCCACCCTGACCGCGCGCAGCCACGCCGAGTACGACGATTCGGACGACGTGCAAGCGATGATCCGTTCCAACCTGATCGCCGAGCGCGTGGCGATCGAGTCGTACCGTCAAATGATTGCCGCCATTGGCGAGAAGGACCCGACCACCAAGGCGCTGCTGGTAAGCATCATGGCGGTCGAAGAAGAGCACGCGGACGACATGCGTGACTTGCTGGCTCATTAAGAGCCTAAAAGCAAAAACGGTAACACTGTACAGACTTTTTTCAACCCACCACTGGAGTTCATCATGTTAGATACCAACACCCGCACGAACGGCTCGTCCAACCTGAACGGCAATGTGAACGCCGTACAAACCGACGTCAAAACCCTGGTCAAGGATGCCCAGACCCTGCTGTCGGCAGCGGCCTCGCTGACCGGCGAGAAAGCTGAAGACATGCGCGCGCGCGGCATGGAAATGCTGGACGTAGCGCTGGGCAAGGCATCGCAAGTGCAAGGTCAAGCCATCGTCAAAGGCAAGGAACTGGCGCACACCGCCGATGTCTATGTCAAGGACAACCCATGGCGCACCATCGCCGCCGCTGCCAGCGTCGGCTTGCTGGTCGGTGTGATCCTGGGCCGTAAATAATCCAAGCCGGGAGAAGCCATGGACAAAACAACCGCAGCAGTACATGGCCCCGGCCTGATGGGCGGCCTGACAGGGCTGGCAAAAAATGTCTTCGGACTCGTGGTGTCGCGCGTGGAACTGGCGGCACTCGAGTTGTCCGAAGTGCGCAATCATGTGCTTGAATTGCTGGTGATTTTTTCCCTGGCCGTCCTGTGCGCCATGTTTGCGTTGGCCTACGGCACCGCGACAATTGTTGCGCTCGCCTGGGAAAGCATGGGCTGGAAAATCCTCTTGCTGATGTTTGCCGTGTTCATCGCCGTGACGATCGGCCTCGTGCTCAAGGCCAAGGCCATGCTGAAAGAGGGCAAGCTGGCTTTCCCCGAGACCATGAACGAACTGAAGAACGATCGCGACATGCTGCTTTAAGCGGCCATTCAGACGGGAGGATCACAATGGATAACATTATCGGGCTCGAAAAGAGGCCGGGTACGGGTGGCGACAAGGCCGATTCGCTGGCCGAACGCAAGGCGCGCTTGCTGCGCCAGGGCGATTTCTACCGCGTCGGCATCGCCCATGCCAAGGCCCGGATCACACACGATGCGCGCCCCGACGTGCTGTTTCACTCGGCGCTAGACCATGCGAGCTGGGCGATCCGTTCGCGGATCGACAGCGTGCTGCATCCGACCGGCATCACTGTCGCGTCGATCATGCCGTACGCCGCGACCATCGTCGGCTTCATCACGCGGCGCCGGCTGATCAAGCCCGCGCTCGGCGTGGCGGCCGTGCTGGGCGGCGTGGCCTGGTACTTGCAGCAGCGCCGCACGGGGCAGGCGCAGGAGTTATAACGCAGCGCAGGTGACGCAAAACATGTGACGCAATACATGTGAGGCAAAACATGTGACGCATGCCGCTGTACTGGTTGGCGACCATGCCGGGCAAGCGAACCCGGCCTTGCAATAAGAATGGAAAAATATGGTGGGGCTTGAGCGGCGTCGCAATCTTCGGATTCGGCGCCGTCTTTTTTTGTTGACATCGTTTTCATCTATACTTGTTTGTTCACTTTTTCCCTCTCCATCTCGACTTCATTCCGGCCCATCTTATGACTGACGTAAACAAACTCAATCCCGACAAGCTGCGTATCGTGCTCGTCCTGCAAGGCGGCGGTGCGCTGGGCGCCTACCAGGCCGGGGTGTATCAAGCCCTGCACGAGCACAATCTGGTGCCGGACTGGATCGTCGGCACCTCGATCGGCGCCATCAATGCGGCGCTGATCGCCGGCAATGAACAATCGGTACGGCTGGAAAAGATCAAGGCCTTCTGGGACCGCGTCTCGCATCCCGACACGCTGGACATGACCCGGGTCGACGACCGCCAGCGGCGCTCGAATATCTGGCTCAACACGTTCGATACCGTCATGCGCGGGGTGCCGGGCTTTTTCACGCCGCGCCTGTTCAGCGGCTTCCCGTTCGGGATGACGGTGGCCCCCGAAGAAGCCTCGTTCTACGACACCACGCCGCTGCGCGACACCTTGCGCGAACTGGTCGACTTCGACTATCTGAACGAAGAGGGCGGCATGCGCCTGACGGTCAACGCCGTCAATGTGCGCACGGGCGAACTGGCGCACTTCGACAGCCAGGGCGGGCAGCTGTGCGCCGACCATGTGCGCGCCAGCGGCAGCCTGCCGCCTGCCTTTGCCCCGGTGCGCATCGACGGCGAACTGTACTGGGATGGCGGCCTGTACTCGAACACCCCGCTCGAATCGGTGCTGCGCGAGCTGCCCGGTGGCGACACCATCTGCTTCATGGTCGACTTGTGGAGCGCGGAAGGGGAGGAGCCGGTGACGATGGATGAAGTCAATACGCGCCAGAAAGACGTGACATTCGCCTCACGCTCGAAACGCCATATCGACGACTACAGCACCACCCATGCGCTGCAACACAAGCTGCGCCAGATGTACGCGCGCATGCCCGAATCCGGGCGCACCGAGGACGACCGGCGCGAACTCGAAGCGCTCGGTTGCGACGCCACCTTGCACATTGTGCGCATTCCCTACGCCGGGCACGACTGGCACATGGCGTCCAAGGATGTCAATTTTTCAAAGGGATCGATCGAGTGGCGCTGGGAGCAGGGCTACCGCGATGCGCTGCGCGCGCTCAAGCACGCGGGCTGGCTGGTGATGGTGGCCGAAGAAACGGCCGTGGTGGTGCATGAATTGCCGCCGGAGCAGGATGACTGGATCGCGGCGGCGTAGCGGCGCTGCCGGCCGCGCCGCTAGAGGGCGCGCCGGCGCGGGGCGGATCAGCCGCCCGCGGCAGCCTGGGCGCGGGCGCCGGCCATGTCTTTCTGATAGTTCGCTTGCGCCTCTTTATTGCAAGCGCTGCGCTCGGACGCCGGCAAGGCGCGGCATGCGCCCTTCGCTTCCTGCAGGGCCGCGCCCATTTCCTTGCGCAAGGTACGCAGGCGCGCGTCGGGCGTGAGGTCTTCGCGCGACCAGCGGGCCGGGTCGCCACGGGCGATTTCGGCCGCTTGCTGGCGCGCGGTGGCGGCCGGCACATTCTGGTCGGTCGAGGTCTGGGGCAACTGGGCGTTGGCAAAACCCATTCCCAGCAGGCAGGCGGCGGCCATGGTGGCGCGCAGTACGCTGCCCAGCGGGGCGGTGGTGCGTGGCGATGCGCATGGCATCGTATTGTCGTCGGGCTTGCGCATGGCAGCTCCTTGTTGCTTGTGTAGGATGGGGCAAAAAAAACCGGCGCACGCGGCGCCGGTTCTCGACTTTCTTACAGGCGCCCGGTGACGAGCAGCACAATCAGCACCACCACGATCAGGCCGGTGATGCCGGTTGGGCCATATCCCCAGCTGCGGCTGTGGTTCCAGGTAGGAAGAACGCCGATCAGCGCGAGAATGAGGATAACGAGAAGAATGGTACCCATGGTGGGCTCCTTAAAGGTGGTCGAAATGTTTACACAGATCGTGAGTTATTGTAAGTAGGTGGGTCGTGCGAAAAATCAGTAACGGTAGACGCGGCCGTCGACCAGGCGCACGCGGTTGCCCACGCGCAGGTCATACACGCTGTCTTGCACAACAGTGCGGGTTTCGCCGTTTTGCAGGCGAACGTTGATCTGGTACATCTCCTGGCCATTGCCTTGATTGCGGTTCGCTTCAACCTTGTTGCCGACCACGGCGCCGCCGACAGCGCCGGCCACGGTGGCCGCAGTACGGCCGCTGCCGCTACCGACCTGGTTGCCGACCAGCGCGCCGACGATGCCGCCGACCACGGCGCCGGTGCCGTTGGTGTGGCCCTCGTTGCGGGTGACCTGGATCGATTCGATGGTGCCGTAGCCAGCCGAGGACGAGGCGGGATTGTCGTAAGCGCCGTTGTTATAGGGCTGGGACGGGGTGCTGGCGCAGCCGCTGAGCATGGCGGTGGTGGCGATGACGATTGCTGCGATAGTCTGAGTCGATTTCATGTTGTTCTCCTGACAAAGTGTGAAGCCAGCATAATCAGCGCGCCGCATGGGGTCTGTGCGCTGCCGCACTCAGGTCGATCCAGTTGAGTTTGGCTCAAACTGTTGGGTTTTTGCCACTAATCACGCTGTGTTCGCCAGCGAACAGATGGGCGGCGGCACATCCCGTACAAGGGTAAACAGCGCGGTAAGCAGCGATGTATTGTCACCGGAGAAAAGCAAGATGAAACGAGCAGTCACCCCCGCCTTGATCGGCGCTTTCCTGATGTCGGCCGCCCTGTCCGCCGGCGCGGCCACGCCGGAAGCGAAGGCGGCATACAGCCAGGCCAAGGAGGCCGCGATCGCCAACTACCAGGCGGCCCGCGCGCGCTGCGACGTGATCACCGGTAACCCCAAGGATGTCTGCGTGGAAGAAGCCAAGGCGGCGCGCGTGCGCGCCGTGGAAGAAGCCGACGCCAACTACAAGAACACGCTCAAGGCCTACACCCAGTCGCGCCTGACGATCGCCTCGGCCAACTATGACCTCGACAAGGTCAAGTGCCGTGCGCTGACCGGCAACGACAAGGATGTCTGCGTGCAGCAGGCGAAATCGACCCTGATCGCGGCCCAGGCTGACGCCAGGGCCGACAAGAAAGCGATCGAAGCGCGCACCGATGCGCGCGACGACAAACGAACGGCCGAGTACAAAGTCGCGCGTGAAAAATGCGATGCGTTTGCCGGTGCGGTCAAGGACACGTGTGTCTCAACCGCAAAATCGCAGTATGGTAAATAAGTAACAATCAAGCTATGCTGCAAGCGCTCACATCGAGCATATTTTTTTGAACCACCCACCAAGGAGTCCACTATGAAAATTGCAAAACGTCTGTCGACCATGCTGTTTGCCGCCACCCTCGTCGCCACCATGGCTGGTTGCGCTTCGACCGCCACCAAAGAAGGTACGGGCGAATTTATCGACGACACCGTGATCACCGCGAAAGTCAAAGCATCGATCTTCAACGAGCCTACCCTCAAAGCGTCGGAAATCAATGTCGAAACCTTCAAGGGCGACGTGCAATTGTCCGGCTTCGTGGCCGACCCGGCTGACGCCACCAAAGCGGCCGATGTGGCACGCGGCGTGAAGGGTGTAGTATCGGTCAAGAACGACGTACGTGTGAAGTAAGCTGAGCTCTTCAGGCCGGCCCGCAGTGGCCGGCCTGCGGCGCCGGCTCTATAATGTAAAGATTTTATGCAGCTTGCAGATCCGATTCCGGCACCCGCCAATGAAAATCCCGCTCCGTCCACCGAGAGCGTCGCCGTCAAGGCCGCCCCCGCCACCGCCGACGCCGGCGCGGAGCATCACGATCCACTCACTGCCACCGCTGCGCAGGCGTTGCGCATCCCGATCCATGTCAATGCGCGCGGGCTGGCGCTGGGCATCATCGCGACGATTGCCTTTGTCTACGCCTTGCAGTGGGCGCAAAAATTCCTGGTCCCGCTCTTGCTCGGGATCTTTATCGCCTACACGCTCAACCCGCTGGTCCTGTTTCTCGAACGGCGCATGCACGTCAAGCGCGCGATCGGCGCCACCATCGTCACGGTCGTCATCCTGGTGCTGATGGGCGGGGTGCTGAACCGGGTGCAGGGCGAGTTTTTCAACATCATCGACGAATTGCCGACGATTACGCAGAAGGTCACGCGCGTCCTGACCCGGGCCAGCGGTGGACAGCCGAGCACGATCCAGCAGATGCAGGCCGCCGCCTCCCAGATCGAGCAAGCCACCTCCAGCGTCGGCGGGCAAAAGTCGGCGGCGCGCAAGGCGATGCCGGCCGCGGCCGCCGCCGGCGGCAGTTTCAAGATCATGGACTGGGTGCTGGCCGGCTCGATGGGCTTCATCGGTTTCGTCACGCAAGCGACGATGGTGGTGTTCCTGGTGTTCTTTTTGCTTCTTGCGGGCGATACCTTCAAACGCAAGCTGGTCAAACTGACCGGGCCGTCGCTGAGCCGCAAGAAGGTGACCGTGCATATCCTGGACGACATCAATACTTCGATCCAGAACTATATGTTCATGCTGCTGGTCACCAATACCTTGCTGGCGCTGCTGATGTGGGTCGCCCTGAGCGCCATCGGCCTCGAAAATGCGGGCGCCTGGGCGATTTTTGCCGGCCTGATGCACATCATGCCCTACTTCGGCCCGCTGTTGATCACCGCACTGACCGCTCTGGTTGCCTTCATGCAGTTCGAATCGCTGGAAATGACCTTGCTGGTGGCCGGCGCCTCGCTCGCCATCGCCACCCTGGTCGGCACCGTCATTGCGACCTGGATGACCGGCAAGATCGCCAAGATGAACCCGGCCGCCGTGTTCGTCAGCCTGTTGTTCTGGGGCTGGCTGTGGGGCATGTGGGGCTTGCTGCTCGGCGTTCCGGTGGTGGTGATGATCAAGGTCGTGGCCGAACGGGTCGAAGGCATGGAAGTATTGGCCGAGCTGCTGGGCGAGTAAGAGCCTATCTCAGTAGATCGGAGTCGCTGCTGGCGCGCCTGGCAAGCGTGGGCTGCGTTGCTCGTCGTTGCATGGCTAGCCATGCGGCCTCCTTGCGCCTTGCCCACGCTTGCCATGCATCGCCATCCGCTTCCCCCGATCTGCTGAGATAGGCTCTAAGCCGGCGGCGGCGGGGCGGCATGCCTTTGCGCCCGCGCCGCCGTATGTTAGGCTTGCAGATCGTCAATTCAAAAGCGCGCCTTGTTCATGCTCCAGTCAAAAAATCTTGCGCTCAGGCTAGCCGGTGTCGCTTGCGCCGTGCTCTGTTGCGGCGTGTTCGCCGGCGCCGCCTGCGCGCAATCGGTCGCGTTCACCTTCGACGACGGTCCCTCGCTGGACGCCACGCCACGCCTGACGCCCCAGCAACGCAACGACGCCATGCTCGCCGCGCTGGCCAGGCATCAGGTCAAGGCCGCGCTGTTCGTTACCGCCGGCAATGGCGCCGACAAGCCGGCCGGCTATGCGCTGGCGCGCGCCTGGGGCGAAGCCGGGCACGCCATCGGCAACCACACGATGACCCATCCCGACCTCGATAGCGCCAAGCTCAGCCTTGCGCAATACCAGCGCGAAGTGCTCGATTGCGACAAGATCATCGCCACCTTGCCCGGTTACCAGAAGTGGTTCCGCTACACCTACCTGCGCGAAGGCAGCACGCCCGACAAACGCGACGGCATGCGCGACTTTCTCGCCGCGCAGGGCTACCGCAATGCGTATGTCAGCCTCGACACGAGCGACTGGCGCCTCGACCAACACCTGGCCGTGACCTTGGACAAGAACAGCAAGGCCGACCTGGCGCCCTTGAAAAAAGCCTACCTGGCGCATGTGCGGGAGCGCGCGCTGGCCTACCGCGCCTTGTCGCAGCGGCTGCAGGGACGCGACATTGCCCAGGTCATCCTGCTGCACCACAATTTGCTCAACGCGCTGTTTCTCGATGACGTGATCGGGATGTTCAAGGACATGGGCTGGACCATCGTGTCGCCGGCCAAGGCCTTCGAAGACCCGGTTTACCAGTTCTCGCCGCAGCATCCGGCGCACGGACAGAGCCTGCTGCTGTCGATGTCGCGCAGCCTCGGCATGGACAAGCCCGATGAGAAGAAACGCTTGCAAGACGATGGCGAAGCCGACATCGGCCGCCTGAAAGCACAAGGATACTAGGAATACATGCTCGCTAATTTACCTTACGAATTACAGATCGCCCTGCGTTACACCAGCGCGCAACGCCGCAGCGAACGCAATCCGATGCTGTCGGTCATTTCCCTCATTTCGGTGAGCGGCATTGCGCTCGGCGTGGCCGCGCTCATCGTGGTGTTGTCGGTGATGAACGGCTTCCAGAAAGAGGTGGCGGCGCGCATGCTGTCGATGATTCCGCACATTGAAGTCATCGACGAGCGCGGCGGCTTGCGCAATTGGGAGCAAACCTTGGCACAGGCGCGCAGCAATCCGGCCGTGTCCGGCGGGGCGCCGTTCGTCACCTTGCAGGGCATGCTGCTGTACGACGAAACCATGCGCCCGGTGGCGGTGCAAGGCATCTTGCCGGCGGCCGAAAAAACCGTGTCGAGCATCGCCGATCGCATCAAAGGCGGCACGCTCGACGATTTGCAACCGGGCCGCTTCAATATCGTGCTTGGCTACGAGCTGGCCAGCAAGCTGGGCGTGAAAGTAGGCGACAAATTGTCGCTGCTGGTGGCGCCGCAGGGTGGCGCGGCCACCGCCTGGACCCCGCGCCGGCAAGTGTTCACGGTGACCGGGACCTTCAATGTGGGGCACAACGAATACGATTCGAGCGTGGCGCTGGCGCATATCGACGACGCGCGCGCGGTCGAGCAGTTGCCCTTGCCATCCGGATTGCGCCTGAGTTTGCACGACTTGCACCAGGCGCCGAAAGTCGCGCAGGAATTGTCCAGCAGCATGCCGCAGGAGTTGATGTTCCGCGACTGGACGCGCCAGAACGAGGTCTGGTTCGCGGCCCTGCAATCGCAAAAGCGCATGATGTTCCTGATCCTGGTGCTCATTATTGCGGTGGCGGCGTTCAATCTGGTGTCCACCCTGGTGATGAAGGTCAACGACAAGCAGGCCGATATTGCGATTTTGCGCACCCTGGGCGCCTCGCCGCGTTCGATCATGGCGGTGTTCATGATGCAGGGCGCGCTGGTCGGGGTGATCGGGACCGCGGCCGGGGTGGCGGCGGGCGTGCTGGTGGCCATGAATATCGATGTGATCATGCCGGTGGTGGAGAAGCTGCTGGGCAGCAAGCTGCTGTCGAAAGAGATTTACTTCCTCAGTTCGGTGCCGTCGGACCCGCAATGGCAAGATATCGTCATGATTGGCGGGGTCTCGGTGGCGCTGGCCTTCGTGGCGACCTTGTATCCGAGTTATGGGGCGGCGCGGATTAATCCGGCGGAGTCCTTGCGGTATGAGTAGACGGGCTTTGGCGTTCGCTGACCAGAACAGGCTTGAAGAAACAATATGACTCATTTTCGCCAATTTGAGTTGGACGTGCTCGGTATGTTAGGGAGCCCGACACCCTACGGTGACAGGCTCCCGCTGCTTGCCCGGTCCGCAAGCACTATCGAGGTCGAGTACACTGGTGTCGGATATTTTCTGAGCTTTGGCTCTTCCAGCCTGCCCCTGGCTCGCGCAGTACTTTGCGATCCATTGGTCATTGGTGAGGTGGACGGCATTGTGTGTGGCTTTATCGCCTTTGTAGAAAATCATTCGCTGACGCTGGAGTGTTACACGTATGGCGACGCCGGCTTGCCGCCGCACTGTCGGGATCGCGACGTGGTCCTGAGGATTGGCAGCGCTGTTTCGTCGTGAGTAGTCCGCCAGCGTCAGGCGATAGCGGGCTCAGCGAATTCGCGTCACCTTCGCCGCCGAAGTCTGCTGCCCGCCACCGGTGATTTCATCGGGCTTGTGCTTCAAACTGCCCAGCTGCAGCGCATATTGCCGCGCGAATTCCGCGCCCAAAAAGAAAATCTGCGCCGAGTAATACACCCACAGCAGCAGCGCGATCATCGAGCCGGCCGCGCCGAAACTGTTGGCCACGCCGCTGTTGCCGATATACAGCCCTATGGCAAATTTCCCCAGGCTGAACAAGGCCGCCGTGCCGAGCGCGCCGATGGTCACGTCGCGCCATGAAAGCTTGATGCGCGGGAGCATTTTGTAGATCACGCCGAACAGGGTGGCAATGACCAGGAAACTGATGCCCCACGATACCCACGACAGCAACACTGCGGCGTCTTTCCACAATCCGTTCATGTATTTTTCCAGCACCGCCAGCGCGGCGCTGACCACCAGCGACACCATCAGCAAAAAGCCCAGCACCAGGATCAGCCCGAACGACAGCAAACGTGTGCGGAGGATGTCCCACCAGGTTGCATCGGTCGAGGCCGGCACCGCCCAGATCTCGTCCAGGCTGTCCTTGAGTTCGGAAAACACGGTGGTCGCGCCGAACAGCAGCAGGCCGGTGGCGATGACGGTCGCCCAGATACCGCTTTCCTTGTTTTGCGCGCCGGCCAGGACCAGCTGGATCGCTTCCGCGCCCTGCTTGCCGACCAGTCCGCGCAGTTCGTTAATCAGCTGGCCCTGGGCCGCCTCGGCGCCGTAGAAAAAGCCGGCGATGGCAATGACCAGCACCAGGATCGGCGCCATCGAAAACAGGGTGTAGAACGCCAGCGCCGCGCCCTTGCTGGCGGCGCGGTGCGCGAACCATTCGGTGACCGCGCAGCGCATCACATTGAGCAGTTGTTTGGAGTACGGCGCCCATTCCTTGATTTCCATTATTGTCACTTTCCTTGAATTCGCGCGGGGAGCCTGCGCCCCCGCAAAACAGGCCGCAGCCTTCTTATTGAACACGTCGTTCGATGGTGATTTGCTCGACTTCCACGCGCCGGTTCGGCTCCAGGCACTTGATCAGGTCGGCGCGCCGCTTGTCGTTGCAGCTTACCACCGGATTGGCCTCGCCCTTGCCGTAGGCTTTCAGGCGCGCGCCGTCGATGCCCTTGGCCACCAGGTAGTCGCGCAGCGCATTGGCGCGCCGCTCCGATAATGTGAGGTTGTATTTCTCCGATCCGAGCCGGTCGGCGTAGCCGGTGATGTCGACGTCGGTGATGCTCGGGTCGGCCGTCAGCGCGGCGGCGATCTCGTCCAGGCGGGTCTGGATCAGGTTGAGGCTTGCGCTACTAAAGGCGAACAACTCGGTGGCCGCCAGCGTGACTTTTTCGAAGCGGGCCGGTGGCGGCGGTGCGCCCGGTTCCGGCGGCGGCACGGGTGCTGGCGGTGGCGTCGGCGCCGGTGGCGGCGCCGGCGGAACCGGTTTGTTGAAGGCGTAGTTGACGCCGATCGTCAGGTATTTGTTGTTGCTGCGATCGACACCGAAGGCCTCGTCGCCGCGCAGGCGCCCGCGCACCGTGCGCAGGTCGGCCTGCATCGACCATTGGTTCGTCAGGCCCAGCTGGAAGCCGAGGCCGGCGGTCGCGTACGGCGAGCTCTTGCTGACCCGGCGCAGCGGATTGTCTACCCGGTCGCGCTCGGCGCCGACGCCGATCAGCAGGAAGGGGCGGAAATTCTGGCGCGACAGCATCAGCAGCGCGTCCGCGCCCACCAGCATCTGGCGATAGTTGGCCAGGCCTTCCTTGGCGCGCGCGTGGGTGACGCCCATCTGCACGTCCCACATCCCGGCAACGGGCTTGCCGATCTTGAGGCCGCCACCGTAGTCGCGCTCGTCGACACCGAAATCCTTGTCGGGCCTGAACGCATTGATGCTGGGCTGGATGTACCACGAGGGGTTGATGTCTTGCGCCAAGGCCAGTGGCGCGCCGCACGCTAGCGCCGCCGCCAAGGCCGTCTTTCTCAATTTGCTCACAGGGAACTCCTATTCGATAGGTCAGTCGGCTTGTCATCACTGGAATGCAGCAGTGTGAGGTTCGACTTGAGATTAAGTGGGGGAGTTCAATGCAACCGTTCGATAGCACACCGTGATTGTGGTCTTGTCTTTTTAATACAACAATTTGTACGAGTACCAAGAAAAATCGCGCCGGACCAGGCGAACCTGATGCGGCGCGAGATGTCGCGCAATCAATAGCCGGGGGGCTATTAGTTGGTTTTTTCCGGTACGACGATCACGGTGTCGCCGCCGGTTTTGCCTTGGTCGCCTTTGGCGCCGTCTGCGCCTGGGGTGCCAGTCGCGCCAGCAGCGCCTGGGGTGCCGGTGGCGCCCGAGTTGCCGTCGGTACCAGCAGCGCCGGTCGCGCCGGTTGCGCCAGGAGCGCCGGCCGGGCCAGGTACGGCTACTGGAACTTCAACGGTTGGGGTGACAACCGTTGCAGGTGGGTTAACAGTGGTTTTTTCGCATGCGGTCAGGCCGGCGATTGCCAGCAGTGCTGCCAGGATAGTCGTTTTCATGGTGGTTTCCTTTTATATGTGTCCGGTGCCGGCGGCAACCAGACTGAACGTCAGTGAAGTCATTGCACACACGAATTTGTGCGAACGAGCCCAGAATACGGTCTTGTTTAGTTGGAATCTGTACGCCAACGCACACAGCCGGGCCTGTCGGCGCAATTGCAACGATGAAAAGATGATCATAGGAAGTAAATTGTGCGAAATGTTCGATGGCGCACAGACCATCGAGGTCCGCACAGGCAATCTTGCACTCAGTTGTGCGGAACCGAATTATTGTCAGGCTGTCAAACGACATGTACCGGATCCGGACGAAATGAATCTCTTCTCATGGAGTACTCAACATGCATGCAACGACACAGCACCACAATGCGGCCCAAGGCGAAATGACCACATTGCACACCAACGCCAATTCTTCGCTGATCGAGCGCGTCGCGCCCCAGCCGGCAGAGCGCGCCCCGATCTCGATGGCGCCGATCGAGCGCGTGCGTTCGACCTCGGCCACCCAGCGCCGCATCGAAAACATGCAAAAGCTCATTGGCGAACTGTCGACCCACGAAATGCTGGCCGACGAAATCGCCTGGTTCCTCAAATTCTCGCCATCCGGGGCGCGTAAGTACATCCGCGACCTGCGCGAAGCGGGCGTGATCGAACTGGCGCGCTATATCGAAGGCACCGCCACCTACCTGGGCAAGGCCGTGTACCAGATTTCGCCGGACCCGGAACGGGTCAAGGCTTTCCTGGCCGCGATCGTGCAGCCGAAACGCGAAGGCGCCGCACCGCGCAAGGAACGTCCGGGCCTGCGCGAGCAGAGCATGGCCGGCACCGGTCGTCACTTCCACATCCTGGCGGACGACACCCACTATGCCATTCGCGTCAATCGCAGCCCGGTGGCGCGCGATCCGCTGGTCGCCGCCTTGTTCGGCGCGGCGCCGTCGGCCAAAGACCAGGCGTGACCTTGCGCTGAGCGGCGCCCGCTGCGCCTGCGTCCGCCATCCGGTCGGACTGCGGGGCAGGCCCGTTCGCGTGTTTTTGCTCGAGGTTTAGCATTATCTTCCAGGCAGGACCGGCGTAGCACGGTCCGCCCTTGGGCTTTGCCGTTCAGCCGCGCCGGCCACGCCGTCCGGCCTCGTGCCGTCCCGCTTGTCATACCGCTTATCCTTCACGCTTTCCACCGCGGACGCGTGTGCTTCGGCACGTCCGCTGTTTTTCTGTCATCGTCCCCAATTGAAAACCCCCGAACCAGCCCCACTTGTGGCGGTGCGGGGATGTTCGCTCGTCCCACCCACTCACTCAAAGGAACGCCATGTTACCGACACCAGAATCGCTGGAAGGCAAGCCCGTACCGAATGTCACGTTCAAGGCCCGGCCCAACGACCAGTGGAAAGACATCACCACCGACGAACTGTTCAAGGGCAGGACCGTCGTCCTGTTTTCCCTGCCCGGCGCTTACACGCCCACCTGTTCGTCCACCCATTTGCCGCGCTATAACGAACTGGCCCCCGTATTCAAGCAGAACGGCGTCGACGAGATCGTCTGCATCTCGGTCAACGATGCGTTTGTCATGAACGAGTGGAAAGTCGGCCAGGATGCCGGGAATATCACCGTGATCCCGGATGGCAATGGCGACTTCAGCGAGGGCATGGGCATGCTGGTCGACAAGCGCAACGTGGGCTTCGGCATGCGTTCGTGGCGCTATTCCATGCTGGTCAAGGATGGCGTCATCGAGAAGATATTCATCGAGGCCGACAAGGACGGCGACCCGTTCGAGGTCTCGGACGCCGAAACCATGCTGCGCCATGTCAATCCCGACGCGCAAATTCCCGAGCCGGTCGTGGTGTTTTCCAAGCCCGGCTGCCCGCACTGCGCGCGCGCCAAGGCCACGCTCAAGGCGCACGGCCTGACATTCACCGAGATTTCGCAAGACCAGAAAATCAATTCCAGCGTGCTGCGCGCGGTCTCGGGCCAGTCGACCTGGCCGCAGGTCTTCATCGGCGGCAAGCTGATCGGTAACGCCGACGCCGTCGACGCTTACTTCGGCCTCGCCAAGGCGGCCTGAGCCACGCCGGCGCCGTCCGCTCCCGCGCCAACGTCGCGCGCGAGCGCTCGCCAAGGCGCGGCGCCCTCGTTTTCCCCTCGTTTTCGTATCGCACCCGACAAGGACCAAGATGGAAGCGCTGCTCTGGACCACCGCCATCGTGGTGGCAATCGCGCTCGGCATGGGCTATCCCGGCTGGCGCCTCAAGCGCGCGCTGGCCCAGCCGTTCCCGCCCGCCTGGCTGGCTATCCTGGAACGCAATATCCCGATTTATCACCGCATGCAGCCCGAGCTGCAGGCGCAATTGCAGCGCCTGGTGCTGCAATTCCTGTTCCAGAAAAAATTCGTCGGCTGCGAAGGGCTGGAGGTGGACGACGAAATCCGCGTCACCATCGCCGGCCAGGCCTGCCTGCTGCTGCTGAACCGCTTTACCCGCGTGTACCGCAAGCTGCACACCATCCTGGTCTACCCGAGCGCCTTCCTGGTGCCGCGCAACCACGCCGACGAAGCCGGCATCGTGCATCCGGCGCGCCAGGAACTGCTGGGCGAATCGTGGGGCGACGGCCGCGTCGTGTTGTCGTGGGACCACGTCCAGCGCGGCGCCGGCGACTGGACCGACGGCCAGAACGTGGTGCTGCACGAATTCGCGCACCAGCTCGACAGCGAATCGGGCAGCAACAACGGCGCCCCCTTCCTGGGCCATCCGGGCAGCTACCGCAACTGGTCCGAGGTGCTCTCGCGCGACTTCAACAACCTGCGTCACGAAGCCATGTTCCACCGTCAAAGCGTGCTCGACCACTATGGCGCAGTCAGTCCCGCCGAGTTTTTCGCGGTCGCCACCGAAACGTTTTTCGAAAAGCCCTGGCAGATGGCCGAACGCCACGCCGAGCTGTACGAGCAGTTCCAGCAGTACTACCGGGTCGACCCGCGCGCCTGGCTCGCGCCGCCGGAAGCGGAACCGGCGCCGGGGCCGGAAGCGCGCTTCGACGACCCGGGGCCGCCCGCCTCCTGCGGCACGGTGTACGGCCAGTGGCGATGATGCTGGCGCCGTCATGAATACTGGGTCATAATCGCCTGAAGTACTTTCCCACGGGATTGATCATGGCGATGCAGTTCGAGGAATTTGAATCCTTCGCGTCCGACACGCCGGTGGCAGCGCGTGCCCCGGCCGCGGATGCCGCTTCGCCGCTGGTGCGGCTGCAGTACCTGATCGACAATACCCCGGCCATCATCTATTGCACCGTGCCCAGCGGTGACTTCAAGATGACTTTTGTCAGCAACAACGCCTACAACGTGCTCGGCTACCGGCCCGAGGACATGGTGGCCGACCCCAATTTCTGGTTCGATCATATTCATCCGGACGACGCCCCGGCCATCTTTTCCAGCCTGGCGCTGGTCTTCGTCGAAGGCCAGCGCGCCTATGAGTACCGTTTCCGCGCGGCCGACGGGGCTTACCTGTGGATGCACGACACCTTGCGCCTGATCCGCGACGAGCAGGGCGCGCCGCTCGAAGTGATCGGCTCGCTGACCGACATCACGATCCGCAAGAACATGGAAGAGGCGCTCCACAGCAAGGGCCAGGAACAGCAGTTGCTGATCGGGCGCTTGCAGGAAGCCCAGAACCAGTTGCTGCAATCGGAAAAAATGGCCTCGATCGGCCAGCTGGCGGCCGGCATCGCGCACGAGATCAACAACCCGGTCGGCTTCGTCAATTCGAATATGGGGACCTTGCAGAAGTACGTGGCGACCCTGTTCGGCGTGGTGCGCGAGTACGATGCCGCGATTGCCGGGCACAGCCCGCCGCCGGCCCTGAGCAGCCGCATTGCCCAGATCGGCAAAAGCGCGGACCTGGCGTTCCTGCAGGATGACGCGACCGACCTGATCCGCGAGTCGATGGACGGGCTCAAGCGGGTCAAGGATATCGTGCAGGCGCTCAAGGATTTTTCGCATGTGGGCGAGACCGAGTGGCAGGTGGCCGACCTGCATCATGGGCTCGACAGCACCTTGAATATCGTGTCGAACGAGATCAAGTACAAGGCCACGGTCGACAAGCAGTACGGGCAAATTCCGCAGGTCACTTGCCTGGCCTCGCAGCTGAATCAGGTGTTCATGAATCTGCTGGTCAATGCCGGGCACGCGATCAAGGAAAAAGGGGTGATCACGATCCGCACCGGGGCCGAGGATGGCTGGGTCTGGGTGGCCATTAGCGACACCGGCTGCGGCATCGCGCAGGAGCATGTGAACCGGATCTTCGAGCCGTTTTTCACCACCAAGCCGGTGGGCAGCGGAACCGGGCTCGGCTTGTCGCTGTCGTACGGGATCGTGAACAAGCACGGGGGGCGCATCGACGTGGCGTCCACGCCGGGCGAGGGGACCACGTTTACGGTGCGCTTGCCGGTGCTGCCGCCGGGGGCGGGCGCGCAGGGGTAGGAGTGTGCGCGTTCAGCGTTGCGCCGTCGTTCGCGCCAGCGCGCCGCCGCAGCTGGCAACGACCGAGGCGGGCCACCCTCGCCACCCAAGCTACATGATAATCTCCCCGTTCGGCCCCCAGTTCACCTTCAGCAGCCCCGGTTCCTCTTCCTCCATCTTGCGGATCGCCAGTTCTTCGCGGCTCAGGGTGCCGTCGTGCAGCCGTTGCCGGTCCGCCAGTTGATGCTGTTCGTGCAGCGTATCGCGGTATTCCAGCGCGAGCCGGATATTTTCGCGCAAATCGCCCACCTGCCACGGCTTTGGAATGAAGCGGAACACCTGCGCCTCGTTAATCGCGCTCATCACCGTCTCGAACTCGGTCGAGGCCGACAAAATCATGCGCACCGTGTCGGGCGCCACTTCCATGATCGCGTGCAAAAACTCCACGCCCGTCATCTGCGGCATCCTGAAATCGGAAATCACCAGGTCGAACGTGACCTCGGCGCAGCGCGTGAGCGCATCGAACGGATCGGTGAAGGTCTCGATCTGCAAGTCGGGAATCTCGACGTGCTGGCGCATCGCCCGCACCAGCGCATTGAGCACGTTGATTTCATCGTCAACCAAAAGAATGCGGCGCATGTCAAGCCTCCTTCACCGGCAAAGGCCACACCCAGATATTCAGGCGGACCTCGTTCTTGTTTTCAAAATCCTGGACTTGCTGGATCAGGCGCTCGTCCAGCACGTGGTCGGCCGAGAGCAGCATCAAGCCCTCCGGGCTGACCAGGTCGCGCGACAAGGTCATGCCCGGCGCCAGGTACTTGGCCATGGTGGCCAGGTCTTTGATTTTTTCAATCTTGTCGCCATCCATCAGCGCCCGGAACGCCGCCACCACGTTCGGATCGTAGCGCTTGCCCACGGCGTCGTAAATGATCTGCTTGGCGTCGGGCGCCAGCACGCGGCGCTGGATCAGCGCGCCGATCTGCAAATTGTCGTAGTCCGACGCCAGCGCCAGGATGCGCGCGCCGAGCGGAATCAAGGGGCCGGCCACGCCGTCCGGAAAACCGGCGCCGTCGAAGCGCTCCATCTGCGCGCGCAACACGGTCGCCACGCCCTGCAAGTCGTCGAGCGGCATCAAGAGTTGCTCGGCGCGCAGCGGATGCTTGCGGAACACGCCCAGCAGGTCGCCCGCCAGCAAATTGACCGGCGTGGCCAGCAAGTCGTCCGTAAAGCCGATCTTGCCGATATCGTGCAGCAGCGCGGCGATGAACACTTCCTGGGTCGCGTTCGCATCGAGCCCGAGCTTGACGGCGAGGCGCCGCGCCAGGTCCGCCACCCGGCGCGAATGCCCGGCCAGGTTGCCGCCGCGCATTTCGATCATGCTCGAGAGGATCTTGATCGTCGTGATGAAATTGCTCTTGAGCTTTTTGTTGGTCTCGAGGATGGTGTCGCGCGAGTTGCGCAACTCTTCGGTGCGGATTTCGACCTTCGCTTCCAGGCTCTGGTTGAGGGTTTTCAATTCCTCGTTCTGGCGCGCGGTCAACACTTCCAGGCGCTCTTTTTCCTGCTCCAGCGCATGGCGTTCGAGCGCGTGGCGCACCACCAGCAAAATATCGGTGTCGTCCCACGGCTTGGTGATGTAGCGGTAGATTTCGCCGCGGTTGATCGCCGCCAGGATCGAGGACACGTCCGAATAGCCGGTCAGCAGCAGACGCAAGGTGCCGGGCCAGCGTTCGCGCACGTGTTCCAGGAAGCGGGCCCCGTCCATTTCGGGCATGCGCATGTCGGAAATGACCAGGTCGACTTTTTCCTGTTCCAGGATGGCCAGGCCGGCCGCGCCGCCGTCGGCCACCAGCACCCGGTAGCCCTCCGGGCGGAACAGCCGGCGCAGCGCCGACAGGATGTTCGGTTCGTCGTCAACGCACAGCACGGTGGCCGGGGGTGGGGCGGTATCGTCGGTCAGGGGCTCTGTCATGGGCTGCTCTCCTCGCTTGTGCTTCTCTGATGCACCGGCAGCACGATGCGGAACGTGGTGCCACGTCCGATCTCGCTGTCGACATCGATGCTGCCACGGTGTTTTTGAATGATGCCATAGGCCAGGGACAGGCCCAGGCCCGTTCCCTTGCCCACCGCCTTGGTGGTGAAAAAGGGGTCGAAGATGCGCGACAGGTTTTCGCGTGGGATGCCGCTGCCGTCATCGGCGATCTCGATCCACACTTGTTCGCCGGCGGCGCCGGAGTCGCCCAGGGTGCCGCTGCGCAGCGTGATCGTGCCGCGCCGCTCGCTCATCGCGTGCGCCGCGTTGACCACCAGGTTCATGATGACCTGGTTGATCTGGGACGGCAGGCATTCGATGTCGGGAATGGCGCCATACTGCTTGACCACGTCGGCCTTGTACTTGACCTCGTTGGAGACGATGTTCAGGGTCGAATCGATACCGCCATGCACATTGGCCCAGACCCAGTCCTGGTTGGCGTCGACCCGCGAAAAATCCTTGAGGTCCTGCACGATGTGACGTACGCGCACGATGCCTTCTTTCGATTCGCTCATCAGCACCGGAATGTCTTCGCGCAAAAAATCGAGGTCGAGCGTCTTGCGCATGGCCGCCAGGCGCGCCGCCGTTTCCGGGGTGGCCTGGCTTTCCGCTTCCTGGTACAGGTGCAACATGTCGAACAACTGGTCGAGGTAGCTTTGCAGGGTGCCGAAATTGGAGAAGATATAGCCGATCGGGTTGTTGATTTCGTGCGCCACGCCGGCCGCCAGTTGCCCGATCGAGGCCAGTTTTTCCGACTGCACCAGCTGCTCCTGGGCCATCGACAGTTTGGCGTTCAGTTCGGTCAGGGCCAGGTGCTTGGCGCGCAGTTCGGCGTCGGCGACCTGGCGCTGGCGCAGGTCGTCTTCGAGCCGTTCGTTCGCTTCGGCCAACTGCGCGGTGCGCTTTTCGATCAGGTGTTCGAGGTTGTCGTGGGCGCGCCGCAGGGCGTTTTCGGCGACCCGCCGCTCGGTCACGTCGCGCATGGTTTCGATGGCGCCGACCACCTGGCCGGAGGCGTCGCGCAGGGGCGCGGCGGTGAAGTGCAGCCAGTGCCCGCCGACGCCGAGGTTTTCGAAAAAGCCTTCGGTCTCATACGCGCCGGGAATCAGGGCCGACTGGCGGTGCGCGCCGAGGCCATCGCCGTCGCCCGAGACGATCATGTCCGACAGCATCTGCCGCTCATGCGCGTAAAACGCCACGCCGTGATTGCGCGTGCCGATCATCGCTTCCGTGCTCCAGCCGAGCAAGTGCTCGCACGCCTTGTTCCAGTGCGTGATGGTGTGATCGCGGTCGATCACGAAGGTGGCCACCGGGTGCCCGTCGAGCAGTTCCGACAGGGCGATGGCGCTGCCGTCGTCGGCGCCGGGAGGGCAGTTAGAGAACGCTTGTTCGCGGTTGGGCATCGGGATCGGTCTCCATGGCGTTCGTCGCCTTAGCTGACGAGAATTTTGCACATGTCGACAAAGGTCGACTCGGTATCGCGGAACAGCTTGGCGCAGTCCGCTTCGCTCAGCGCCAGGCTCACCCACAGCGCCTGCGACATCGGCGGCGCCAGGTCGTTTTCCTCGCCGGTCAGGTCCAGCGCGGTGGCGACGATATTGGCGGCGCGCACCAGCAGCGCCAGCGTCGGCTTGCCGCCGGCGTCGACCTGGTGGTGCTTGGCCACCGCCTCCTGCATGTCGGCCGGGAACTTCCAGTAAGCGGCCAGGGCGGCCCCGGCGGCGGCGTGGTCGATCCCGATCACGGCGCGCTCGGCGTCGATGATGTAGCAATCGTGCTCGTTGCGGTAGGCCAGCATGGCGGCGTATTCGGCCGGGAAGCGGGTGGCCAGCACCAGGGTGCCGATATCGTGCAGCAGGCCGGCCGTGAAGGCAGTGTCGGGATTGAGTTTCAGGTGTACCGCCAGCAGCTTGGCGCACACGGCGGTGGCCACCGAATGGCGCCAGAAGGCCTGGAAATTGAGGCCGCCGGCCGCGTTCGGCGGAAAGCTGCCAGTCACCGCGCACGCCGTCACCAGGGTGCGGATGCTGTGAAAACCGAGCACCGCGATGGCCTGGTGGATGGTGGTGACCTTGGACGACATGCCGTAGAACGACGAGTTGGCCAGGCGCAGGGTCTTGGCCGTCAGCGACTGGTCGAGTGCGATCTTGCCGCCCAGGACATGCACATCGATGTCTTCCTGGTCCATGGAGGAGAGCAGTTCGACCACCACCGCCGACAGCGAGGGCAGGTCGCGGATGCGCTTGACGACGTCGTCGATCGAGGTGTTCGGCGGCGCGCTCATCGTGCGCTCCTGCGGTAGGCCAGCAGGCGTTCGAGCAGCACCGCGCTGGCGCCGCCGCTCGCCGCGCCGTTCAGGCAGCGCCGGAACAGGTGCGCGAGGCGCGCGCACTGGCGTTCGCGTTCGGCCTGCAAGGCGGCCGCATCGAGCGCGGCGTCGGCCGCGTTCATGCTGCCTACCACCTGCAGCTGTTCGATGCCGCGCCGCCGCAGCGAGGTCAGCGCCGCCGCGCTCAGGGTGGCGCCGGCCGGCAGCAGCACGGCGCCGCCAGCGTCGCGCAGGTCGCACGCCAGCACCATGCCTTCGCTGGCGTCGTCGATTCCGATGGTGTCTTGAACTGGCGATGTTGCAGTGCTCATAGCGTTTCCTCGCAAGCGCTAATGGTGATCAGGCTGCCGCGCGACTGCGAGTTCGCGCCCATGGGATGGGCCACCACCTGGAAGCAGCGACCGTCGATGTCGACCTGGTGGCTGCCGCTGGGGGCCAGGCCGTCGGGAAACAGTTCAGGCAGCACAATCTGCGCCTCATTGCCGAGTATCGCACCATTCTGGCGGAACATGCGCTCGGCAGCATCGTTTACAAACGCCACCATGCCCTCGTCGTCCAGGCCGATGACCGCCAGCGGCACGAATTGCAACAGTTCGCGCGCCACGTTCAGGCTGATCTCGTCGCGCGTGATCTGTTGCTGCTTCAGGCGCAGCACGTCTTCCATGCGCCGGTTGGTCGCCGCCAGTTCGTGGTTGGCGGTGCGCAATTCCAGGTTCAGGCGATCGTTGTCGTCGGCGATTTCCTTCAGGCGGAAGGCCTCGGCGATGTGGGTGCGCAGTTGTTCGTCATCCCACGGCTTGGTCAGGAACTTGAAGATCGCGCCCTCGTTGACGGCGTCGGTCACCGATTGCAGCTCGGTGTAACCGGAGAGCATGATGCGGATCGTGTCCGGATACAGGTTCTTGGCCGCGCGCAGAAAATCGGCGCCGATCATGCCCGGCATGCGCTGGTCCGACACGATCACGTCGACCGCGTTGGCGGCCAGCACATCGAGTCCTTCCTGGCCGCTGTTGGCCGACAGGATCTGGTAGCCGTCGCGCCGCAGCAGGCGTTTCAGGGCCGAAACGATATTCTGCTCGTCGTCGACCAGCAGCAAGGTGCGCGGCAGCTTCTGGATGCGCAGCAGGTGCGGCGGCACCGCGTGGCCCGAGGCCAGCAGGCTGGCGACCTGGTCGCGGTCGCACGGCTTGCCAAAAAAATAGCCCTGGATCTGGTCGCACATATTGCGCCGTAAAAAATCGCACTGGGCTTCCGTTTCCACGCCTTCGGCCGCCACTTCGATGCCCAGGTGGTGCGCCATCGAAATGATGGTCTTGACCAGGGCGGCGTCGTCGGCGCCGGTGACGATATTGCCGGTCAGGCCGCAATCGATCTTGACCAGGTCGAGCGGGAAACGCTTGAGGTAGTTCAGCGAGGAGTAGCCGGTGCCGAAGTCGTCCAGGGTCAGGCCGACCCCGAGCGCCTTGAGCTGGGCCAGGGTGGCGTCGCTCGCTTGCGGGTCCTGCATCAGGGCCGCCTCGGTGATTTCGAGCGAGATCTGGAGCGGCGGCAAGCCCGATTGCGCCAGCGCGTCGGCCACCGCCTGGGGCAGGGCGGCGTCGCGAAATTGCTTGGGCGAGATGTTGATCGCCACCCGCACCGGCGGCAGGCCGGCCGTGCGCCAGGCCACCATGTCCTCGACCGCGCGGCGCAGGCTCCAGTAGCCGAGCGCGACGGTCAGCCCGGTCGCTTCGGCCAGCGGGATGAAGCGCCCGGCGGGAATCAAGCCCATCACCGGGTGCTGCCAGCGCACCAGCGCCTCCAGCGCGCAGATGGCGCCCCGCTGCAGGTCGGCCATGGGCTGGTATTGCAGTTGCAGCTGGCTTTCGGTCAGGGCCACGCGCAGCGCCGCTTCCATCTGGGCGCGCTCGGTGGTGCGCTGGTTCATCTCGGGCGCGAAAAATTGCAACTGGTTGCCGCCCAGGCCGCGCGCGTGCGACAGCGCCATGTCGGCGTAGCGCAGCAAGGTCACGCCATCGTCGGCGTCTTGCGGATAGCGGGCGATGCCGATGCTGCACCCGGCGTGCAGGCTCTGGCCGATGACCGGGAAGGGCGCGCCGATCACGCGCACGATGTGCTCGCACACGGCATGCACCTCGGCGCTGTCGGTCACGTCGGCCAGCACCAGCACGAACTCGTTGCCGCCGTGGCGCGACAGGGTGTCCTGCGCGCGCATGCAGCCATGTACCCGCATCGCCACGCTGATCAGGAGCTGGTCGCCGGCCACGTAGCCCAGGCTCTCATTGACCAGGTTGAAACCATCGAGGGCCAGGCACAGCACGGCGACCCCGCCGGCGCGCCCCTGCGCCTGCGTCATGGCCGCTTGCAGGCGCTCGTTGAACAGGGCGCGGTTGGCCAGGCCGGTCAGGGCGTCGTGGCTCGACAGGTGAGCCAGCAGGGCTTGCTGCTCTTGCAGCTCGCTGACATCCTCGACGATGCAGAGCAGCTGGGGCGCAACAGCGGCCCCCGCCGCTGGCGCCACGCTGATGGTCCAGCGGCACCACGGCGCGCTGGCGCTGGCGCGCAGCAGCAGGGTGTGGGGCGCGCCCGCGCCGGCCACCGCCTGCAGGGCGGCGCCAAGGGGATTGTCGGGCTGGGCCTCGCCTGGCGACGCGCCAAGCGCCAGCGCGCTGGTGCCGATCAGCCCGGCCTCGGTGCGGCCCTGAAGGCGGCAAAAAGCCGGGTTGACGGCCAGGATGGGGAACGCGGCCTCGCCGGCGCCGACCAGCAGCACGCCGTTGGCGCAGGCGTCCCAGGCTGCCGCAGCGGCACCGGGGAGCGGTCGGGGGGGATGCGCGGTGTCCAATTCCATCAGCGTCTTTCAATAAAGAATGCGATTGTGCTGGCCGTGCCGGGACCGCCGCGCAAGCGGCAGTCCTTCGATTTATTATACGGAGAAATATTTATACAACGGAAGGGAAGATTTCTTTTTGTTGCTCTATGGCCTTAGGTGCGTTTGCGTACAGAGCAAAGAGGAGGGATGGTGCATGCTGGGCCATCATTAATGCAGGAGGAGTTAGCATGTCTACAATTGTTGCAGGTCATTTTCAGCTTCAGGACGACGTTGACAACGCGCGTCGCGAGCTGGTACGCGCCGGTTTTCCAGAGGACCGCATCTCGGCCTTTTTCCTGAACCAGCCGGGCCAGCATGACCAGACCGCGATCGGCGGCGACAATATGCAGTCGCCGGGCGCCAAGGAAACCCCGGAGGGCGTGGTGGCGGGCGCGGCCACCGGCGGCGCCATCGGTGTGGCGATCGGCGCGGCCACCTCGGTCGTGACCGGTCCGGCCGGCCCGATTGTCGGCGGCCTGGTCGGGGCGCACGTGGGTTCGCTGTTCAGCTTGTCGAAGATGAAGGATGCCGGCGAGACGGAAGAGGGCAGCAATGCCAACCGCTACGAGCCGCGCCAGTCGGGCATGTTGATTGCGGTGGCGGCCGAGCGGCCGGACGACGAAACGCGCGCCATCGAGGTGCTGCGCGGTTTGGGTTCGCACCATATCGAGCGCGCCAAGGGCACCATCGAAGGTGGCGACTGGACCGATTTCGATCCGCTCAGTATTCCGGTGCTGGTGTAGTAAACCGCTCGCCCGGCGGCGCTCGACGCAGCGTCCTTCATGCGCCGCCCCTGCCTTTGCGCCGGGCGGCGCGTTTGCGTTTCGATACCTGTTTCATGGCGCCTGCAACAACCCTCAGATATCGCTTCGCATGAGCAGCTTTTTGGGTATTATGCTCTTTACATAGTGCATCCACGTACCAGTCCAGCCGGGGCATCCGCGCCGGTGACTGCGTGCCTCCGGGAGAACGCGACCATGACTCAAGCCTGGCTCACCCTGACGAGCATGGACGGACGCGACATCGCCGCGCCCACCGAGGCACAGCTGGCGGCGGTCTTGGCCGAGTTGTACGCGCCGCTGCGCCAGGTAAAGGGCAAAGGCAAAGGCAAGGCCAGTGGCGCGCCCGCTGCCGCGCCCGAACCGGCCAGCGCGGCTTTGCGCTTCGGCTACGACGATGGCCTCATGTATGTGATCGAAGTGAGCAGCGGCGGCCATATCCGTTTCGAAGAATGGTCCGACCGCGACTGCGAACTGGCGCTCGCGCCGCCGCGCCGGATGAGCGCCGACCTGCCCCTGGCCCAGCAACTGTGGGCCTTGATGGCGCGCCGCCAGGTCTCGCGCATCCGCGAACTCGACTGGCATTGAGACGCTGTCCGGGCGCCTGGCGCCTGTTTCGGTATACCGCCCGCGCGCCATACTTGAACAACCGGCTCCTGCTAGCGGCTCATCGCGCAAACATGGAAGCCGTGGCCATCTGGCTCAATCAAGTCGATGTGGCCGCCGTTCGCTGCGCCCGCACCGCGGATGCAGAAAAACGCGACGACGCCGCTTCGATTGGCGATGCCATGGCGCGCAGCGTCCCGGTTTTTGCGGACTTCATGACTTGCCTGCGTTTGGCTTGCAAGGATAGAGACGGGACAGGGTTTCCAGCACCAGGACGGCAGCGTTCGTCCTGCGCCGATCAGCGCTTGATTGAGCGATGGCCTGGACGACGTCGATATGAATTTCGTGCGGTGGCGCATTGCGCGGATCGCACCAACGCTCGCCTTCCGTCAAATCCTTGACGCCATCCATATAGCCCCTGGCCGTTTCCCGATCGACGTAGGCGTCGCCTGTTGGCGTGGTATGACGCTGCGACGGGTCGCCAAGGTATTGCCGGACCAGCCTGTCACCGCTGATAGCGGTGCTGAGTGGCGCTACATGGGACATCAATCACCAGCCTTTCCGGTCGATTTATTCTGTCGTTGTCTCCAGAGCCTGCCTCGTTAGATCCGCGAAAACGTTGCGGACATGGCCTCAGGCAATGCATGGTCAGCGCGGACAAGGCGCGGGGAGCTTGCATGGCTTGCCATGCAAGGACGAACGACGCTGCCCTCTCTGGCAGGCGCGCCAGTAGGGGACCTCGAAAAACCTACTGCGCGGCGTTATTTTCACCCGGCGATGCTCACCGTACATTCGTACGGCTGCGCTTCTCGGACGAAACTGACGCCGCTCGCTACGGTTTTTCGAGCCCCCCCAGTAGCGGCGCCGATCTGGCGAGATGTGTTTTAGTGCGCCATCAGCACCGGCACGCTCATCGATTCGAACAAGGTGCGCGTGACCCCGCCCAGGATGGTTTCGCGCATGCGCGAGTGACCGTAGGCGCCCATTACCAGCAGGTCGGCATTTTTCTGCGCGACCAGCGCCAGCAGGGCCTCGCCCACGTGCTGGCGCTTGTGGGCCAGCGGGTGGATCGCGAAACTGGCGCGCACCCCGTGCCGCGCCAGCCAGGCGCGCGGATCGGCCGCCTGCGCTTCGGCCACCGTGTGACCGCCCGGCCCGGTATCGAACACCGCCAGCTCGACGCTGGTCGCGTGGCGCAGCAGCGGCAGCGCCAGGCGCAGCGCGATGGCCGCTTCGCGGCTGGCGTCCCACGACACCAGCACGCGCTGCCCGACGCTGGCGCGCTCGCCCGAGAACGGCGCGATCAGCACCGGGGTGCCGGCGTGCAGCACCACGTCGGCGGGCAGGTCGGCCAGCAGGCCCGGTCCGCCCCGATCGGGATCGGACTGGCTGAGCACGATCACATCGGCCACCCGGCCATGCAGGCACAGGCCGCCGGCGGCGTCGTCGTCGATCACGCGCCCTTCGTAGGAGGTCAGCCCGGCCGCCGCGCAGCGCGCGCTAAACGCCGCCAGCGCGGCCTGCGCCTGTTCGCGCAAAAAGCCCAGGTGCAGCGCCAGGGTGGGGTCGCTCTGGCCGGGCGGCAGGCTCGGATGGAGCGCGCGCGCCACGCCCGTCGGCGCCACCCCGACCAGGTGTCCGCCTTGCCTGGCCAGCGCGATGGCCACGCCGATGCGCCCGGAAACCGAGGGATTGTCGTCGACGTGAACGAGGATAGTCTGGTACGCCATGCATGCTCCTGTTTCGATGGCCGTGATAGGCATCATCTTAAACCATCTTTCCCCAAGCTTTGATATTGCTCAATGTTGCGCACGGTAAGCACCCTAGACTTGGGTTCGGACTTCACCACGATGACAGGAAAGCATGATGGAAATCAAAAGAGTGGCACTCGTAACCGGGGGCATGGGAGGTTTGGGTACGGCAATTTGCCAGCGTTTGCACCGGGCAGGATTCAGCGTGGCGGCCACCTATTCGCCGCACAACAGTTCGCCCGAGGGCTGGCTGGCGGCGCAGCGCGACGAAGGCTTCCGCTTTTCCGCGTACAAGGTCGATGTGGGCGACTTTGCCGACAGCGAATGGATGGTGCAAAAACTGTTGTCCGAACAGGGGCGCCTGGATGTGCTGGTCAATAACGCCGGCATCACGCGCGACCGCAGCCTGGCCAAGATGGCCCACGACGACTGGGTCGATGTCATGCGCACCAATCTCGACAGCGTGTTCAACCTGTCCAAGCAGGCGATCGAACCGATGATCGCGCAGGGCTGGGGGCGGATCATCAATATTTCGTCGGTGAACGGACAGAAAGGCGCTTTCGGGCAGACCAACTATGCCGCCGCCAAGGCCGGCATGCACGGTTTCACCAAGGCGCTGGCGCTCGAAATGGCGCGCCATCACGTGACCGTCAACACGGTCTCGCCGGGCTACCTGCGCACCAATATGGCGATGGCGGTGCCGGAGGAGGTGATGAGCAGCCGCATCCTGCCGCAGATTCCGGTCGGACGGCTGGGCGAGCCGGAGGAAGTGGCGGGCCTGGTCGCCTACCTGTCGTCGGACGAGGCGGCGTTCGTGACGGGCGCCAACATCGCCATCAATGGCGGACAGCACATGAGCTGAAAACGCCCGCGGGCGCGCGCCGGTTGGCCGCGCCTTGCGGCTCGCTGTGCGCCTGGCGCGCCCGATGGACGCGTGCGTCAGCGCTTCTCGGCGCGGGTCTGGCAGGCGATGCACAGGCGCGCTTCCGGGCGCGCCTGCAGGCGCGAAAAGCCGATCGGATTGCCGCATTCCTCGCATTCCCCGTAACTGCCGTCGTCGATGCGCGCCAGCGCCTGGCCGATGGTGCGCTGTTGCGCCACGTGGTGGCCGGCCGCTTCCAGCGCCAGGTCGTTGAGCAGGCGCACGGTGGCTTTGTCGGCGGGTGAGGTTTCGACCTCCTGCACCGCCAGGTCGCGCGGGCCGGCCGCCACCTCGGCCTCGTCGTGGCGGGCCAGTTCGGCCAGCCGCTGTTCGAGGACGGCTTTGAGAAGCGCAAGCTGCCCAGGTTCCAGTCCGTTCATGATCGAGGCTCGGGAAAGTTGATGTTGTGTTGGCGTAGCGGCCCGGGTGGCCGCGCGCGCATTGAGAGGAGTGTAGCGCGTTCGCGCGGCGCTGAATACCGGCGCACGCGCGCCGGCGCTGATGGCTATCTGGCCGGACAGAACCTTATTTGGCCTTGATCGCCTTGATATGGTCGCGCACATCCTTGAGCGCCAGCGAGACGGTGCCGGGCGCGCCGCTGGCCGCCGCGCCGGCCAGTCCGACCACCGCCGCCACCAGCCCGGTGATGTTGGCGATGACGGTGATCTTGCGGATTTTTTCGGCGGCGTCGGCGGTCAGGGCCAGCACGTGCTGTTGCGGCTGGCCCAGGCCCTTGACCACGGCGCGCGCGGCGTCCAGGTACAGGGCATGCACGTGCTGGCGCAACAGCAGTTCGTCGTCGAGCAGGGCGAAGGCGCCGTTGCGCTCGTCCTCGCCCAGCCTGGCGTCGGCCGGCGCGCGGATGGCCACCAGCGCGCGTTCATGGATGGCGCCGGCGACGCCTGATAATTGCGCGGCCAGCGCCATGATGTCTTCCACACTGGCCAGTCCGTCTTGATCGGTCTTCATAGCACACCTCGGGTCGGTTTAGTCGGTTGCCAGGCCGGCGCGAATCAGGCGCAGGTCGCGCACCACGCCGGAGAGCATGTGGCGCATCTCGGACGCGGACATGGTGGCGAGGTTTTCGCGCAGTTGCTGGTGTCCCTGCACCACCTTGGCCAGGCCCTGGCGCGCCAGGTCGATGCGGCGGTCGATCAGGCGGTACTCGCTGGTCTTGGCTTGCACATGGGCGCGCGCCAGGGTGTACAGCAGGCGGTCCTGCGGCCGGTCGGCCAGGGGCAGGGCCACCTCGAAAAAGCCGAGCACGGTTTTCTTTTCATTCTCGTGGGCGCTGGCGTAGATGTCGGTCAGGCTGATCATCGCGTCGAGCAGCACGCGCACATCGGCGTCGCCTTCGCGCACCATGGTTTCCACGCTCTCTTTCTGGAAGTGCGAGGTGATCGCGCGCGTCAGCAGGCGCGTCAGGCCGGTGTAGGCGGCCACCTGCTTCTGGCCGAGCGTGGTGTTGCTCATGCCGCTCAGGCCCACGCTAAAGGTGTCGATCTGCGGCGTGAAATCGTAGCGCCCCTGGCCCGCCAGCTGGCTCAATGTCTGCATGTACAGCACCACGGCTTGCTGGATGGCCACGAAGTCGTTGTAGGCGGCGTGCCGCCTGGCGTCGTTGTCCCTGGCGACTTTTTCGGCGGCGGGCGGCAGGTAGGGTTGCTCGCGCAGATAGGTGTCGCGGTAGCGCGTGGACAGTTCGTCGTAGCCGCCCAGCCGGGCCGAGGCGTCGGCGAATTCGCGCACCTCCTCCAGGTTGACCCGGTTGCTGGCGCAGCCGCCCAGCAGCAGGCTGGCGGCGAGGAGGGCGGAGGTGCAGAGGGTGCGAAGGGCGTTCATACATCCTTTCAGGCTGGCGCGGGAAGGCTGGCCAGAAGTTCCTATTCTTGCGCCGTTGATTTGAATCCAGTTTGCTTAAAGTCAAACTTCGCTCATGTTTCCATTGGCGAAATATGCCGACGATCATGTTGTTGATTTTGCCATGAATTAAGTAAATACGCGACGCCAATGCAGGCCGGCGATGGTCTCGCCGCGCGGATGGTATTCGCAGCCGACCCAGCCTTTGTAGCCGAGTTCGTCGAGCAGGGCGAACAGGTAGCGGTAATGGATTTCGCCGGTGCCCGGTTCGTGGCGGCCCGGGTTGTCGGCGGCCTGGATGTGGCCGATCAGGGGCAGGTGGGCGCGGATCGTATTGGCCAGTTCGCCTTCCATGCGCTGCATGTGATAGATGTCGTATTGCATGAACAGGTTCGGCGCGGCGCACTCGGCGATCACCGCCGCAGCCTGGGCGCTGCCGGTGAGGAAGTAGCCCGGCATGTCGTAGGTGTTGATCGGCTCGATCATGAGGTCGATGCCATGCGCGGCCAGTTGGGCGGCGGCGAAGCGCAGGTTGGCGATGTAGGTCTGGTGCGCGTGTTCGGGCGCGAGGCCGGGCGGCACGATGCCGGCCAGGCAGTGCAGGCGGCGCACGCCGAGCGCGACGGCGTAGTCGAGGGCCAGCGCCACGCTGTCCTGGAATTGGCCGGTGCGGCGCGGGTCGCAGGCCAGGCCGCGCTCGCCCGCGTTCCAGTCGCCCGGCGGCAGGTTGTGCAGCACCAGTTGCACGCCGCAGCGCGCCAGGCGCTCGGCGATCTGGTCGGCGTCGACAGCGTAGGGGAACAAGAACTCGACGCCGTCGAAACCATTGGCGCGCGCGGCGGCGAAGCGGTCGAGGAAGCTCACTTCGGTGAACATCAGGCTGAGGTTGGCGCAGAATTTGGGCATCGGGAGACCTGGACGTTGGCAAGCCGCTATCGTAAACCACATTGTTGGTCGTGGCGTGACCTCAATACGCCGGGTATTGAAGCGTCGGCGCTGCATCTTCTTATCACTAGCGAGGCTACTTCCCCGGCGGTATTGAGATCACAGATTGTGACCTCAATACCGCAGGTTCGCAGGCATCGTGCCGGAGGCTGTCCGGATCACGCTGTCCGCGCCCCTGGACCTTACTTGCCTGACGTCGGCATTGCCCCATCCGCAATCGTCCCCATCGGCGTGAGCAGCCAGGCCAGCAGCGCCGCCCCCACCAGGAACAATCCGGCGCCACCGAACAGTTGCGCCAGGGTCATGTATTGCAGCAGCCAGCCGGTCAGCGCGGCCGACAGTGGCGCCACGCCCATGACGATGAACATGAAGATGCTCATGGCCCGCCCCAGCATGGCGCGCGGCACGCGTTGCTGCAGCCAGCTGAACACGGCCACCTGCATGAAGCCGCCCAGTACGCCGATCGCCAGCAGCAGAGCCGCCGCCTGCCAGGTCGCCGCCACCAGCCCCAGCGGGACGAGCAGCAGCCCGACCAGCACATCGACCAGCAGCACCGTGGTGCCGAAATTGCGGACCCGGAACTTGCCCAGCACGCCGCTGAGCGCCATCCCGGCCAGGCTGCCGGCCCCATGCACGCCCATGATCAGGCCCAGCGCCGAGGCGCCGTGCAGCACCGTCTTGGCCAGCACCGGCAGCGCCACCTGCATCGCGCCGCCCACCACGAAAGCGCACAGGCCCCAGTACAGCATGCTGGTGCGCAGCGCCATGTCGTTCCACACCATCTTGACGCCGGCGCCGACCGCGCGCAGCACCGGTTGCGGCGCCGTTTTCGGCGCCGCATGCAGCAGGCGCACCTTGGACAAGGTCCAGGCCGACAGCAAGAAGCTGGCGCTGTCGAGCGCGAAGGCGATGCCGATGCCGTTCGCGTTAGCGGCGCCGCCGGCGCGGCTGCCGTCGCCGAACAGCGCGATCAGCATGCCGGCCAGCAGCGGCCCGGCCAGCATGATCACCTGGCGGATCCCCATCATCACGCCGTTGGCCAGCGGCAGTTGCGCCGGCGCCACCACGTTCGGCAGCATCGAGGTGCCGGCCGGGATGCTGAAGGCCGAGGCGAAGCCGATCGCCAGCGCCAGCGCGCCGATCAGCAACAATTGTGTGTGGCCGCTCAAGACCATCGCTGCCAGCAAGCCCAGCAAGACGGTATTCACGTACTTGCTGATCATCAGCATCGACTTGGGCGAGTAGTGGTCGACCAGGGCGCCGCCGAGCAAGATAAACACGGCGCGCGGCACGCTCATCAGGGCAATCACCAGGCCCATCTTGAGCGGGTCGCCGGTGCTCACCAGCACCAGCCAGGGCAGGGCGATCATGGTGAACTGGTCGCCCATGGCCGAGATGATGGCGCCGCCCATCATCCAGCGGAAATTCGGCTCGCCCAGCAGGGCCGCGCGCGCTTGTTGTTGATCGTCCATGGGCTTAGCTGTTGCTCAGGTTGATGCCGGCGATCTGGCCCAGGATGGCCGACATCGCTTCGAGCTGGTCCGGTGGGAAGGGACGCAGCGCTTCGCGGCTGATCAGGTCGACGACATCGCTGGCGTTGAGCGCCAGTTCCTGCCCGCTGGCGGTGATGACGGCAAAGCCGACGCGGGCGTCGCGCGGATCGGCTTCGCGCGTGACCAGGCCGATCTTTTCCAGCGGCAGCAGGCTGCGCGTGATGCCGGACGCGGTCAGTCCCAGCCGCTCGGCCAGGTCGACCCGGCGCAGGCGGCCGCCCGGTGCGCGGCTCAGGTGGTTGAGGATCTGGAAGTCCGAAAAGCTGATACCGTGGTGTCCGCCCAGGGAATTGTCGAAGCGGCGCAGGAGGGCCGCGTTGGCGCGCGCCATGCGCAGGCACAGTTCGGCATGGGAATTCAGTTCATTCATTGCGATCTCCTTTAGTAAAGCAGTATAGATGTTTGATTGAGCAAGTATATATGCTTTTCAAGCGCATGCACACACATTCATACAGCCGATGTGGCAACGCGGTGGAATGAGCACCCGCGGAAGGTGTTGTGGAGCAATCATTCACCGATAAATAGTGTCTGAAAAATAACTTGTTATGTTAGCATCCCGATTTGCCCGACACCCTGCGCGCCAGGCCGTGGCGAACGTGACCTTGGCAGGCGATCGACCGGCCGAGCTCGTTTTTTGAAAGGCGCCGCGTTGAGCGGCATATCACAAAGGGTAAAGCAGTGTATTCAAACGGGTGGATCCATCAAATGAGTTGTGCAGTGGCGTGCGCCATTGCATGCGCTTTTGCAAGTGGCATGGATGTGCGACCTGCCTCTGAAGTTGCGGGGAAGTGTATTTTGGAACCGGAATACGACGCAGCCGTCAAGCTGTCGGGACGGGCGGATCAGTTCATTGACGACGGCGATTACGTCGCTGCGATGACCTTGCTCGATCAGGGAATTGGCATCGTGGGAACTGCGTATTACAGTGAGGATATCATTGACGACACGGGAATGAAGCTGGTGCTTTCTCACATCAAGCAAGAGGAGGGGGTGCTCGCCATGGCGGCAAATTTGAGAAGCAGGGTGCTTTCTTCAAGGTTGGCAGTGTATGGCCGGCGTCTTGAATGCAAGAAGAAAAAATAGGAGGCAGCCAATGCGTGTCCAGGCTGTGTTTCCTGCTTGCCTTGTCGCGGGCAGCGCAACACTCGCCATCGCCATCTCTGGCTCCCTGAAATAGTGCTGCACAGGTGTTTGAGTGCGCAAGCATGCGCACCTTAAAAGCGCGTAGTCACCAAGGTCCGTCCATCGTTGCGGATGAATGGACAGATGACCACGCGCCAAGGCGTGCGTCCGGCCAGCCGGACTAGCTGCTTACTTAACGGCCACGGCCACCCGAACGGTGCGGCGCCGCCGGACGCGGACCGCGCGCGCCAGCCGTACCGCCACCACCGCCGCCGCCGCCACCAGCGCTGCGTGGCTTGGCCGGAGCACGGCCACCGCCAACCTTGACCACTTGCCCGCCGCCGGAGCGGCCACCACGGCCGCCATGGCCTGGCGCGCCGCTACGCAGTTGCACAGGCTGTGCGCGTGCGGTCGGGTCCGGCTCGAAACCGGCGATGATCTGGCGCGGCAGGGTTTGCTTGATCAGCTTTTCGATATCCTTGAGCATGTCGTGCTCGTCCACGCAGACCAGCGACACGGCTTCGCCGGTGGCGCCGGCGCGGCCGGTACGGCCGATCCGGTGTACATAGTCTTCAGGAATGTTCGGCAGGTCGTAGTTGACCACGTGCGGCAATTGGTCGATATCGATACCGCGCGCGGCGATGTCGGTCGCGACCAGCACTTGCAGCGCGCCATCCTTGAATTCCGACAGCGCCTTGGTGCGCGCCGACTGGCTCTTGTTGCCGTGGATCGCCATGGCGCCGATGCCATCGGCGCCGAGTTGCTCGACCAGCTTGTTGGCGCCGTGCTTGGTGCGGGTAAATACCAGCACCTGCGTCCATTTGTTCGACTTGATCAGGTGCGACAGCATCGGATGCTTCTTGTCGCGGTCGACCGGGTGGATCTTCTGCGAAATGACTTCGACCGTCGAATTGCGGCGCGCCACTTCGATCATGGCCGGCTTGTTCAGCAAGCCATCGGCCAGGGCCTTGATCTCTTCCGAGAAGGTGGCCGAGAACAGCAGGTTCTGGCGCTTCGGCGGCAGGGCGGCCAGCACTTTTTTGATGTCGCGGATGAAACCCATGTCGAGCATGCGGTCGGCTTCGTCCAGGATCAGGATTTCGACCTTCGACAGGTCGACCGTGCGCTGTTCCATGTGGTCGAGCAGGCGGCCTGGCGTTGCCACCAGGATGTCGACGCCGTGCTTGAGCTGCTTGATCTGCGGATTGATGCCGACGCCGCCGAAGATCACGGCCGAGTTCAGGTTGGTGTACTTGCCGTACACGCGCACGCTTTCCTCGACCTGGGCCGCCAGTTCGCGGGTCGGGGTCAGGATCAGCGCGCGCACCGAGCGCGGCGAGGTTTTGCTGCCCTGGGCCGCGCCGACCGCATCGGTCGAGAGGCGGTTCAGGATCGGCAGGGTAAAACCGGCGGTCTTGCCGGTGCCGGTCTGTGCGCCCGCCAGCAGGTCGCCGCCGTTCAGCACGGCGGGAATCGCCTGGGTCTGGATCGGGGTCGGGACGGTGTAACCGTGTTCGGTTACGGCACGAACGATAGCATCGGACAGGCCGAGTTTAGAAAATGACATGATAACTTTATGGTGGAGATCGGCCCGTCGCTCATGCAATAAGCGCCAGTCGCAGGCAATCAATATTAGAAAATCGTGGTGGCAAAGGCACTGGAAACGGTGCCACCCGACATTGCGGCATACACAGCGATGCTAAATTTAACAGAAATCAGTTTCGCTGTGGAAATTTCACGTGCGGCTTGTGAAGCCTGGCGGAGGGAAAGCGGAGGCCTTACACGGCCTCCGGTACAGCGTCACGGCGTATTTTACGCGAAAGGCGCGAGCAGCGTGACCATCTGGCCAAACACCTTCGGGCTGGCGGCGATGATATCGCCCTTGTGCAGGTAGTCGGACTCGCCGTTGAACTCGCCGACGATGCCGCCCGCTTCCGTCACCAGCAGCGAGCCGGCGGCGATATCCCAGGCTTTCAAGCCCTTTTCGTAGAAGCCGTCGCTGCGGCCGGCGGCCACGTTGGCCAGTTCCAGCGCGGCCGAGCCGGCGCTGCGCACGGCCTGGCAACGTTCGGCGACGACGCCGTACATTTTCATGTATTCAGCCAGCGCGCGCGGGCCGGCGGCGTGGCCGGAGCACAGCAGGGTGTTGGCCAGGCGGTCGTGTTTGGTGACGCGGATACGCTTGTCGTTCAGGTAGGCGCCGGCGCCTTTGCTGGCGGTGTACAGGTCGTTACGCACCGGATCGTAGATCACGGCCTGCGTGACGATGCCGCGCTGGGTCAGCGCGATCGAGACGCAATAGTTGGGATAGCCGTGCATGAAATTGGTGGTGCCATCGATCGGGTCGATGATCCAGGCGAATTCACTCTCGTCGTTCAGGTTGGCGGATGCACCCGATTCCTCGGCCAGGATGGCATGGTCGGGATAGGCTTTGAGCAAGGTCTCGATGATCGCCTGTTCGGCCGCCTGGTCGACATCGGTGACGAAATCGTTGTGTTGTTTTTCAGTAACACTGATCCGGTCGACGTCGAAGGACGCGCGCTGGATCACGGTGGCGGCGCGGCGAGCTGCCTTGATCGCCGTATTGAGCATTGGGTGCATGTGGAGCTTCCGTTAAAAGAACGCTAACGCCCACGGCGCCCCCTTGGGCGCAGCGTACGGTAGAGAACAAGAATGAATTAAAGAGCGGTGCGGCGGCGAACTGGTTAAAATCGCGGGCTGGTCAGCCCTGTTTTTACTCATACGCCACTGCGCGATAGCGCTATTTTAAATGAACACGCCCGAAATCAACACGTCTGTTTTCAAACGCCTGCGATTTGTCCTGGTCGAGACCAGCCGCGCCGGCAATATCGGCGCGGTCGCGCGCGCCATCAAAACCATGGGATTTTCCGACCTGGTGCTGGTCAACCCGCGCTTCCCCGATGCCTTGCAAGACCCGGAAGCGGTGGCGTTCGCCAGCGGCGCCCAGGACGTGCTGACCGGGGCGCGCATCGTCGGCAGCATCGGCCAGGCCCTGGAAGGGTGCAATTTCGCCGCGGCGGTGTCGGCGCGCCTGCGCGAATTCTCGCCGCCGGTGTGGACTCCACGCGCGTTCGCCGGCCATGTGGCGGGGCAGGGCGAGTTGTCGGCCGCGCTCATTTTCGGCAACGAGCGCTTCGGTTTGCCGAACCAGATCGTCGAGCAGTGCAATGTGCTGATCAATATTCCCGCCAATCCCGACTATTCCTCGCTCAACCTGGCCCAGGCGGCCCAGGTGCTGGCCTATGAATGCCGGGTGGCCGGCGACACCGAGGCCCCGGCGCCGAGCGCGATCGGCTTTCATGGCGATTCGGCCAGCCTGGACCAGGTCGAGGGCATGTATGTACACCTGGAACAGGCGCTGGTGGCGATCGACTTTCTCGACGCCGACAATCCCAAGAAGCTCATGCCGCGCCTGAAACGCCTGTTTGCGCGCACCCAGCTCGAGACCGAGGAAGTAAACATCCTGCGCGGCATTGCGCGCCATATCCTCAAGGCGCGCGGCCAATCGTGATGCGCCCCGGCCCCCGGGCGCAAGCGCAGCTGGCTCGGGAAATAGATAATTCCCCTAAGTAAAATCTAATGTTATAAAATAAGCAATCAAAAACCGTCCGAGCTGTCCATGTCAGAAGAATCCAGCGCCAGTCACTTTTCCGTCCTCCAGCAGAGCGGCCTGATCACGCGCTACCAGTGCCGGCAAGCGCTGGCCCATCCCCAGGCGGGCGAGCTGGCCGACTATCCGCTGCTGGCCGACCATCTGGTGTGGCTGGTCTTGCGCGACATTCTCGAAGAAGACGATCTCGAGCAGAAATACCAGCGTTTCCTGACCAGCTACAGCGGCGACGACCGCGAACAGATCAAGAACGCGATCGACATGGCATTGCTGAAGATTAAAGGCGTGCGCGAAGGCTTGAACCGCGACTGGTTCGACACCCTGGTGGCCGAAAACATCATCACCGATGAGGAGCGCACGCGCGCCCTCGAGGCGCTGCCGGGCGACCAGGTGCTGGCCTCGGCGGCGGCGGCCTTCGTCTGGATGGCGTATGCCGAGCTCATCACCCATGAACGGCTCGACGCCATCCGCGCGGTGAGCGGCGGCGGCGCCGGACGCGCCGCCATCCTGGCCGAAGTGCAAGCGATGTTCGGCAAGATATCCGCGTCCGCGCGCAGCGCCGTCATCCATGGCATCTTCCCCGGGCCCTTGTGGCTGTGGATCGGCGCCGCGCTGATGTTTGTCGGCTATATCGTCTGGTCGCTGGTGCGGCCGACCCCGATCCCGAAATGCACCGACCGCGAGGTCACCTCCACCGTCGCGTCGATCATGTTCCGCCTGAACGTGGACGAAGGCGTCAACGCTTACCTGCGCCCCGGCGGCGAGCGCGCGCCGCGCGCCTCGGTCGATGGCATCCGCGAAGTCGGTTTCGACGAGGTCGGCCGGGTGCGCGGCTGCATCGGCACCTTGACCATGGGCCCGATCGAACGGCCGTACGCCTTCACGGTGGCGCGCGGCAAGGACGGCGGCTACAGCGTCACCGGCGCCGATCCGGACATCGTGCAAGCGCGCTTCGGCAAGGGCGCCGGCCCCGCCAGCGCCGACAGCAAGGGCGCGCCGGTGGGGCGCGCCAATATCGACAAGGCGTTTCGGGCCGCGGCCGACAAGTTCAAGGCCGATGCCGGCGACGCGCGCCTGGCAAAGATGATGGAGAGCGTGGCCGGCACGCCGCGCCTCGGCGCGCGCACCAGCCAGAGCGCGCCGGAGCGCACGCGCGACATTCCCGAGATCGAGCCGCTGGCGCCATGCCGCGAAATCACGCCCGGCGGCGCCTACCGTTGCCGCCTGCTGGTCGAGCGCAAGGATCCCATGCTGGCGCTGTTCGGCGGCGCATCGGCGAGCGTGTTCGAGGCCGATTTCAGCTTCGTGCGCCAGGGGGACGGCTGGGCCATGGCCGACAGTTTCACGCAGGAGTACCAGGAGGCCATCGACGCGGCGCGCAAAAAAGCGCTCGCCGCCGCGCGCGCGGATGCGCCCGCAGATGCGCCCAAGTAATATGCGCCCGGGTCATCTGTACCATCTCATGCGCATGTGCGCCCGCTTCCAGTCCAGCCCGGTTCCCGCATGACAGGCGCCGCGCCTTCTTCGCCTTCTTCGCCTTCTTCGCCTTCTTCGCCGCCATCCTGTCCGTTTGCTTACCTGCGGCACATCGACCTGCTGAGCGCCAAGCGATGCCGGCTTGCCCTGGCGGACCCCGAGGCGCAAGCGCTGGCGGCCAATCCCTCCCTGGTGGAGCCCCTGGCGTGGCTGATGCGCAAAGGGATGGTGTCGGCGGACGAGCTGGTCGCCGCCTTCGATCACCTTGAACTGGCCAGCGACCAGGACATGTTCGATCAGGCGCTGGAACAATACGCGTTGTTTTGCATCGAGGGCAGCGGCCTGTGCATTGACCTGATGGTGCGCGAAGGCCTGCTGCGCGCGGACGAGCGCGACAGCGTGCTGCAAAGCATGGGGTACGAGAAGGTGCTCACCTTGCCCGGCGACGTGCTGTTCCAGATGGTACACCGCGGTGTGATGACGCGCGCGCGTTTCGACGCCTTGCATGGCCTCATCGGCGGCAGCGCCAGGCGCGCCGCCATCCTCGATTATGCCGATTTCTTGTTTACCTCTGAGCAACAACGCAAGGACTTCAAACCCATCGCGCCACCGAAGGGAATGTGGATCCAACTCGCGCTGTTGCTGCCCGGACCGGTGGTGCTGGTGTTCGCCATCGCCGGCGTCATGCGGCTGTTTACCGCGCTGCCGGCCTGCGATGGCTGGTCGGTGCGCAACAAGATCGACAGCATGCTGCCGCGCGGCGTTGGTGCCACGTCCAGCGGCATGCGCGAGGTCGGCTATGCCAAACAGGCCGGGGTGCGCGGTTGCGGCGCCATGGTCCATATCGACGGCAAGGCCTTTGCGTTCGCCTACACCGTCGCCAAGGACGAGAAAGAGGGCGACTTGCTGGTGGCCCAGGCCGATCCGGCGATTGTCGAGGCGCGCTTCGGCCGCCTCGACGCCGACGGCGAGGCCCCCGACCTGAGCTACCCGATCAAGCGCAGGATGCTCGAAAGCGCCTTGCGCTACGCGGTGGCGTCGTCGAAGACGCAGGCCGAACTCCTCGACGCCGAACTGCGGGAGCGGCTGGCACGCAAAAAAATGGGCTACCGATGGAAATTGTCGGCCCGCGAACGGCGCGGCGAAATCGCCGACATCGAACCGGTCGCGCCGTGCCGTGCGCTGGTGGTGAACAAGCGCTACAGCTGCCGCCTGCTGATCGAACGTAACGACCCGCTGCGCATGGGCGTGGGCGCTCGTCCCACCCTGCATGAGGGCGAGTTCACCTTCGTGCCGGGCGGGTATGACGGCGTGTGGACGGTCGGCGCGTATTTCAAGTCGGAATACCAGTCGGCCATTGCCGCCCCGCGCGCCACAGCGCCCCACTGAGCGGCGCAGCCAACAACGCGGCCGGCGCGCGCGCTTATCCTGTCGTCGATACTAAAACACGTCGAACGGTTCTTTGCGCCCGGCGTAGATGTGGCCCATGGCGCGCCGTTCGCGCCCGACGATGGTGTCCACGAAATGGGCCGGCTTTTTCATCTTCTTGAAGCTGGAGAAGCCACGATCGAGGAACTGGTGCAGCTCGCTCACGCCGGCCAGTCTGGCCGGCCCGCGCATCACCGACAGGGTCAGCGACAAGAGCGGAATGCGCACCAGCGAGCACAGCGAGTCGCCCAGCTGCTGCACCAGCTCGAGCTGGCGCGCGCGATCTTGCGGCGCGCTGGCGCTGCGGTAGGCCATCAGGTAGGCCGCTTCATCGACCTCGGCGCCGAGCACGCGCGCCATGCCGGTATCGAGCTTTTCGGTCAGCGCATCGAGCGCGATGGCGCCGGTGATGGTGTGCAGCGATTCGAGCGGCAGCAGTCGTTGCAGGCTGGGCACGATGCGTTCGAGGTCGGCTTCGCGCTGGCCCAGGTTGTGGGCGCCGTAGATATCGTTGAGAAAGAACGCGGCCGCTTCGCGCGTATCGGGCGCGGCCAGCAGGTCGGGATGGGTGGCCGCCAGGCGCGCCGCCTGGTAGCGCTTGACGGCCGTGCGCGCCGCCTGCAGCGCCGGATCGCGGCGCGCCGCCTCGCGCTCGGCGGCAAGCGCGCGCAGATGGCGTTCCAGTTCGATGACCAAGGTGTCTTTGTTCATGTTTCTTGCACCGGAAACAGGCAGGGGAAAGACCGTACACTACCTCAAAAACAGCACGACGGCCAGCAGCAGGGCCTGCGCCAGTAGCAGTCCGATTTGCCACAGCAGGAAGCGGCGCGCGCCTTGCCAGCGCTGCGCCAGTGTGCGTTGCGGCAAGGGATCGCTGCGGCCCATGCAGGCGCCGAGGGCGGCGTCGAAGGCGGCCTCGTGCCCGGGGTCGCGCGCCAGCACGGCGAACAGGTCGGCGTCGAGCGCGGCACGCCAGGCGACGTATTTCTCGGCCAGGCCGAGCAGCAGGGCCAGCACCGGCGCCACCGGACTTGAGGAGCCGAGCAGCGCGCACACCACGCCCAGCGCCAGCAGCAGGGACGAGGCCTGGTCGATCGGGGCGCCCACGCGCAGGAAGGACGCCATCACGCCGGCGGCCGTGGCTTGCTCGCGCAGGATTGGCTCAGCCATGGGCGCGCGTTTCCAGCAGCGTTAATTGAGCCTGGTTCAGCACCACCTGGGGGCGCGCCTGGCGCAGCATGGCCAGCGCCTGCGCGGCGTCGGCCGCCAGGCCGCGCCGCAGCAGCCAGCCGGCGATCACCAGCGCGCTGCGCGAGTAACCGAGGGCGCAATGGACCAGCACCGGTCCGTGTACGCGCAGGCGCTCGAGGGCGTCGATGGCGGCGTCGAGCTGGGCCCGCGAGGGCGCGCGCAGGTCGAGCATCGGCACGCTCTCGTAATGGGTGCGCTTGTGCGGCGCGGCGTGGAATTCGGCGGTCAGGTCGAGCACCGCCATGCCGGGCAGCGCTTCGCGCCCGGGCACGCGCCCGATCCACACGCCCGGCGCCACTTCGGCGCGCGCGGCAATCGCGCGCGTGAACCAGCGCGACGAGGTCCAGGCGCCCATCTGGTAGGGCAGCAGCAGGGTGCGCGCGGCCCAGCTGGTGCGCCCGCCGTGTTTTTGGAACACGCTGACGCCGAAGTGGCTGTAGGCCAGCGCCACCAGCAGCAAGGCGGTGCCGGGCCATGTCAGCAGCCAGGCCCAGCCGCCCAGCAGCGCCGCCGCCGCCCACAAGAGCGCGCCGGCAAGGCCATACAACAGCGCCAGCGGCTTGCCGCGTGTACCCGGGGTGTCGGCGCGCCGCCAGCCGTGCGGGGCGTCGGGAAACACGTAGACGCAGGCCAGCGCCACCAGCAGGCCGCCGACGATGTCGATCGCGTGGTGCTGGAAGGTGGTCAGGACCGATACGCCGATCAGGAAGAACCAGATGTGCAGCAGCGACCGCGCCAGAGCGCGCAAGTGGCGCGCGTACACCAGCCACAGCACGACCAGCAGGCTGATATGCAGCGAGGGCGCCTGGTTGAACGGCTTGTCGAAGCCGGCCAGCGCCGTAAACAGGGCGCCGTTCAAGCCGGCGGTCTCGGGCCGGTCGAAGGAAAAGCGCAGCGGGAACAGGACAAAGAAGAGCACCGAGACGCAGGTGGCCATCAGGAGGCGCTTGGCGTGGGTGTCGAGCTCGGTTTTGGTGACGCACATGAACAGCGAGACGGCATAAAAGGCGTCGATCGACATGTACGGCAGGATGGTCCAGTCCCAGAACGGGATATGCCGTTCCCATTCGAAGGCCAGGCTGCCCACGTGCGGCAGGCTGGCGCTCCACCAGTTGGCCAGCCCGTAGGTCAGGAAGAAGAAGGGGCCGAGGAAGGCCAGCCAGACGCAGGCGCGGCGCCATGGCCGCCCGGCTGCGTCTGGCGAATCCAGCGGCGTCGCGAGCGCCTCCATTTAACGCACGGCCGCGCCGGTGCGGCGTGCCAGCGAGACGGTGAAAATGCCCCATTCGTCGGTGAACTGGTCGATTTTCTCGAAGCCGGCGGCGGCCACCAGCTGGTCCATCTCGCCCTGGGTGCGGCGGCGCATGACCCAGGCCTGGCCCTGGCGGTGGCTGGTCAGCGAACGGGCGATCAGTTCGAGCTGCGGATGCCACGGCTGGCCGGTGTAGACCAGGTAGCCGCCTTCATCGACCGCTTCGGCCAGGCCCGCCAGCGAAGCGCGGATCAGGGCATTGTCGGGGAACAGTTCGTACAGGCCCGACACCACCGCCAGGGTCGGGCGCGGCGTGAGCGTGGCCAGCGAGGCGCGATCGAAAGCGTCGCCGAGCACGAAGCGGGCGCGCCCGGCCAGGCCCATCGATTCGATCAGGCGCGAGCCGCCATCGACATTGAGCTCGCTGTAGTCGCGCAGCAGGATCTGCTCGACCCGCTGTTGTTGCGGCGCCAGCGCTTCCAGGATGTAGCGGCCGTGGCCGGCGGCGATGTCGACGATGCGCACCGGCGTAGCCGCCGCTTCCAGGCGCGTGATGGCGCTGGCGATCAGGCGTTCCAGGTGGGTCTTGCGCACGCGGATGCCGCGCCAGCCGACGCTGTCGAGGTAAATCCGGTCGACCAGGGTGCCCAGCAGGGGCACGCCGGTGGCCTTGTTGCGGTACACATAGTCGAGCGTGGTGCCGGAGTCGAAGCCGGTGTTGGCGCCGATGCGCAAGCCTTGCGAGAGCTTGGCGCCCACCCCGATCCAGAAGCGCGACATGGCCCAGTAGGCGCTGGCGGCGGCCGAGGAAGGCGGCAGGCTGATGTGGTCGAATTCGGCCTTGGTCAAGCCGTGCTTGTCGGCGTCCAGCAGGCTCGGCACTGATGCCGGGGCGGCGAACTGGCGCACGATGAAGGCGCGCGCCAGGTCGACCGCCTTGGCCCGGTCGAGTTCGCCCAAGGTGTCGTGATAAAAGCCGTCGAGCACGTGCTTTTCCTTGACCGGGCTGCCCAGGCGATCGAAAAAGGCGTGCTGCGGGCCGTGATGCACCACCCAGTCGGCGCCGGAGATCAGCAACTGGGTCGGCACCGTGATGGCGCCGGCGTCGGCCACCACGCGCTCGCCCGTGTCGTACAGGCCGAGCAGGATGTTGACGGCGATCGGGCGGGTGATCAGCGGGTCGGCGTTGTAGGAGGCGATGCGGGCCGGATCGTGGGTCAGGAACTTGGCCTTGACGTAGGAATTGACAAAGAACTTGCCGCGCAAGGCTTGCATCAGCTTCAGGCCGGGGCGCGCCAGCGGCACGTACAGCTTGACCTTGAAGGCGGGCGAAGCGAGCACCAGGGCGCGGATCGCCGGTGCGTAGTCATGCACCCAGGCCGAGGCCACCACCGCGCCCACGCTTTGCGCAATCACCGCCAGCTCGGCCGGGGCGATGGCGTAGGTGGCGCCAATGTGGGCGATGAAGGCGTCCATGTCCTTGATCAGGGTGGCCATGCTTTCGGCGTAGCCGCGTTCGCCGCTTGATCGGCCCAGGCCGCGCGCATCCCAGGCGAAGAAGGCAAAGTCCGGCAGTTTCAACTCGTCGACCAGGTGCGCCACGCGACCCCCGTGTTCGTGCCCCCGGTGAAACAGCACGACGGCACGCTGGCCGCTCGTTGCCGCGCCAGGCCAGTAGCGGTAAAACAGGCGCGTACCGTCGAAGCTGTCGAAGCCGCATTCCTGGCATGTGCGTTGCGTGTTGTTGTCAGTGGTCATCGGTCAAGGTCCTGGGGGTGGGGGAGCGTGTAGTGGAGGAGGTTGGTCAGGCCGTGCCGTCAGGGCGCGCCGTCAGGCCGCGCCGTCAGGCCGCGCCGTCAGGCCGTGCCGTCAGGGCGCGCCGGCGGCCGCGCGCCGGGCGCGGTTCCAGCAAGTGAGCGCCAGCAAGACCAACAGGAGGATCAGCACCGGATTGAGGTAAGGCAGGACCGGCACGCCGAGGCCGATCAACAGGCCCAGCAGGCCGAAGAGGAAGGCGCGGTCGCTTTTGCCGGACGGGCCGTCGTAACGCCGTCCGGCGCCGGTCACTTGTCCCATGACGCCGACAAATTCGGTCAGGGCCGACAGGTACACGACCGCGTACACCAGCTGCGGGCTGACCCCGGCCAGCGTGGCGAACGGCACCAGCAGGGCGGCGTCGGCGATCAGGTCGCCCACTTCATTGAGCACGGCGCCCAGTTTGCTCTGTTGCCCGTGTTCGCGCGCCAGCATGCCGTCGACCGCGTTCAGGGCCATGCGCGCGAACATGAACAGCGGCAGCAGCAGGTAGGGCAGGGTCGAGGCGGCCAGCAACATCCATGCGCCGTACGCCACCGAGGCCAGCATGGCCGCCACGGTGACCATATTGGCCGTGACGGCGCGGCGGAACAGCCACGTGGTGAATGGGCGCAGCAGAGCCTGGAAGCGTGGCTTGAGATCGTATATCGTCATCGTCGGGCAAGAAAAGTAGCGGGCAAAGTGGGTAAAAAGAGGAACGCGCGCGCAGGCGCGGATCGATGGCGCCCGGGTTCGCCGGCAGCGCCTGTCCTGATGAATCCGGCGAAAAAACAGATTCTCTATAGTAATACATTCTATTATTACACGAAATTACGGTTCCTCAAAGTAATAAAACATAGTAATAACTATACGTTTAAAGTTAACCCAGGCGCGTCCTTGTACCAGAATCTACTAGATGGATGACTCTAGTTTGTGCGATTTCGCGGTTCCCGCTTTGGCGTACACTAGCCCAAAAAATAGTATGGAAAACAACGACATGGAGACAAAACGCAGAACCTTCCTCAAGGTCGGCGCCTTTTCGGCGCTGGCCCTGGCGGCGGGCGGCGGGATTTACCGTTACACCCACCCTTCGCCGCTGGGGCGTTTCGCGCTCGACGGCGAAGCCAAGGCGGTCATCGACGCCATCGTGCCGGCCATGCTGGCCGGGGCCTTGCCGGCCGATCCGGGTGCGCGCGGCGCGGCCGTGGCGGCCACCACCGCGCGCGTACACCAGGCCATCCTTGGCTTGCCGCTGGCGGCGCAAAAGGAAGTCCAGGACTTGTTCGGCTTGCTGTCGCTGGCGCCCGCGCGGCGCCTGCTGGCGGGCGTCCCGGGCGGCTGGGCCGGCGCCAGCGTCGAGCAGGTCGCCGTGTTCCTGCACGACTGGCGCTTTCACCGCCTCGGCATGCTGCAAAGCGCCTACCACGCGCTGCACGACCTGATTATCGGCTCCTGGTATGCCGATCCGTCGAGCTGGGCCGCGATTGGCTATCCCGGACCGATGAAGGAACTGGCATGAGCGCCGCATCTCCTGTGATCCCCGACCCGGTCCAGGCCGGCATCGCCGCCGGCTGGAAGGTGATCGACGGCGCCGCCCTGCAAGCGGACCGCGTCATCGAGGCCGATGTCGTCATTATCGGCAGCGGCGCCGGCGGCGGCGTCTCCGCCGAAATCCTGACCTTGGCCGGCCTGAAGGTGATCATCGTGGAAGAGGGCGCGCTCAAGTCCTCGAGCGACTTCAAGATGCGCGAAGCGCACGCCTATCCGGCCCTGTACCAGGAGTCGGCCGCGCGCAAGACGCGCGACAAGGCGATCAACATCCTGCAGGGCCGCACCGTGGGCGGCTCGACCACCGTCAACTGGACGTCGAGCTTTCGCACGCCGGATGCGACCCTGGCCTACTGGCAGAAAAACTTCGGCCTGTCGAGCTACACCGGCGCGGCGCTGGCCCCCTGGTTCGCGATGATGGAAGCGCGCCTGTCGATCGGCGCCTGGCCAGCCCCGCCCAACGAAAACAACGACTTGCTGCGGCGCGGCGCCGAACGGCTCGGCATTTCCTCGGGCGCGATCAAGCGCAACGTCAAAGGCTGCTGGAACCTCGGCTACTGCGGCATGGGCTGTCCCACCAACGCCAAGCAGTCGATGCTGGTGACGACGATTCCGTCGGCGCTCAGCCACGGCGCCACCCTGGTCACGCATGCGCGCGCCCAGCGCCTGGTCTTCAAAGGCGACGCGGTCGATCACCTGCTGTGCGAGGCCCTGGGCGCGGACGGCCTGGCCGCCAGCGGATACACCCTCACCTTGCGCGCGAAACACTTCATCGTGGCCGGCGGGGCGATCAACTCGCCGGCGCTGCTGCTGCGTTCACGCGCCCCCGATCCGCATGGCTTGCTGGGGCGGCGCACCTTTCTGCACCCGACCGTGATCTCGGCGGCGATTTTCGCGCAGCGCGTGGACGGCTTTGCCGGCGCGCCGCAGACCATCTATTCCGACCATTTCTTGCAGAATGGCCCGATCGACGGCCCGATCGGCTACAAGCTCGAAGCGCCGCCCCTGCATCCCTTGCTGCTCTCGACCACCATGGCCGGCTACGGCCAGGCGCACGCCGACACCATGCGCCAGTTCCCGCACGTGCATGGCTTGCTGGCGCTGCTGCGCGACGGCTTCCATGACGACTCCCCCGGCGGCAGCGTGGGCCTCACCCGCGAGGGCGCGGCGCTGCTCGACTACCCGCTCGGCGACTTTTTGTGGGACGGCGTGCGGCGCGCCTTTTTGTCGATGGCCGAAATCCAGTTCGCCGCCGGCGCCGCCAGCGTGCAGCCGGTGCATGAACTGGCCGCGCGCTACACCAGCTGGGAGGCCGCCAAGAAAGGCATAGGCGCGCTGCCGCTCAAAGAGCACATCACGCGCGTGGTGTCGGCCCACGTGATGGGCGGCTGCACCATGAGCGACGATGAGCGGCGCGGCGTGGTCGGGGCCAATGGCCGCTACCACGGGGTGCGCAACCTGTCGGTGCATGACGGTTCGCTGTTCCCGACCGCCATCGGCGCCAATCCGCAACTGTCGGTGTACGGCATCACGGCGCGCCTGGCGAGCGAGCTGGCGCAGGCGCTGACCGGGCGTCCCACCGCGCCGCTGGCGCCGGCGGCATGAGCGCGCGCGCCATGCTGCGCTGGGTGCTGCTGGCGCAGCTGGCGCTGGCCGGCGCCATCGCGTATGGCGCGCTGCGTTACGGCGCAGTGGCCTCGACGCCGCTGGCGCTGGCCTGCGGCATGGCCTGCGTGCTGCTGGCCCGGATGCTGCTCACGGCGAACAACTTCAGGGCCACGGCGCGCTTTTCCAGCGCCACCCCGGCGCCGTTCAGGATCGGCGCGGGGGCCATGCTGCGCCTGTTTGCCGAAGAATTCATCGCGACCCTGACCCATTCCTCGTGGTTCATGGCGCACGCGCTGGCGCACCAGCGCATCCACGCGGGCAGCACGGCGCCGCCGCTGCTGCTGCTGCACGGGTACGGCTGCAACAGCGGCTACTGGGCCCACCTGGTGCGCGAGCTCGATGCGGCGCGCATCAGCCACGCCACGCTCGACCTGGAACCGATGCTGGCCGGGATCGACGACTTCGTGCCGGCGGTGCGGCGCGCCATCGACGCCCTGTGCGCCGCCAGCGGCGCGCCGCGCGTGATCATCGTCGGCCACAGCATGGGCGGGCTGGTGGCGCGCGCCTACCTGCGCGCCCATGGCAGCGCGCAGGTGGCGCATGTATTTACCATCGGTACGCCGCACCACGGCACCAGCCTGGCCAGCAAAGGCCCCGGCCTGAACGCGGTCCAGATGCAGTACGACGAGGGCGGCGACGCCGCCGCCGGCACCTGGCTGCGCCAACTGGCCGCCAGCGAAAGCGCGCACACGCGCGCGCTGATCACGTCGATCTTCACCCACCACGACAACATCGTCGCCCCGCAAACGTCGAGCGTGCTCGAAGGCGCCCGGAATATCGCTTTCGGCGGCGTCGGCCACGTGGCGCTGGGACGCAACCGGCGCGTGCTGGCGCGCCTGATGCTGGAAATTGCCAAGCTGTCCACACCCCAGGATAATCTTTAGCAACACCTGCTGGAGCCGTGATACATTCATCAGGAAATTGATTGTCATGGACAACCCGATTTTCTTCTTGTGATTATTGGTGAGATTATTGTCTGGCCAGCATGGCCGAAGCGGGTTTTGTCGCCGAATAGCGACTGCTTTGGTCCCTGTCCCCTTGATTGCGTCGTGCGCAATTGCGTTTCTGCGCACGGATGTGTCAGGATGCAACGGACGAGTTCAAAATGCGATTCCACCAGTTGCACGAGTACAGGCATAACCCAGGAGCGCAACAGTGTCCGCACGCATCCTCATAATCGAAGACAACACCACCAACATGGAGTTGATGGTGTATCTGCTGAAGGCATTCGGCTATACCCCATTGACGGCGTACGACGGCGTGAGCGGCGTCGACACCGCCCGGGAGACGCTGCCGGACCTGATCATCTGCGATGTGCATCTGCCCAGGCTGGACGGCTACGGCGTGGTGGCCGCGCTCAAGGGCGATGCCGCGCTGGCCGTGATTCCGGTGCTGGCGGTGACCGCGCTGGCCATGGTGGGCGACCGCGAACGCCTGCTCGACGCCGGCTTCGACGGCTACATCGGCAAACCGATCGAGCCCGATACCTTCGTGGCCCAGCTGGAGAGCTTCTTGCCGCTGCAGGCGCCGTCCGCGCTGGTGACCAGTATCGAGGAAAGCGTGGCCGTGCCGACCGCCGCGCCGGCGCGGGAGGGCCGCGCCGACAAGCAGGCCACCATCCTGATCGTGGACGACCATGTACTGAACCGCGAATTTTTGATGACCCTGCTCGGCTACGGCGGCCACCGCCTGGTGGAAGCGGCCAACGGCGTCGAAGGCCTGAAGATGGTGCATGCCGAGCGGCCCGACCTGGTCATCTCGGACATCCTCATGCCGAACATGGATGGCTACGAATTCGTCACGCGCCTGCACAGCGATCCGGCCACGGCCGACCTGCCGGTGATCTTCTACACCGCCACCTACCGCGAACGCGAAGCGAACAAGATGGCGCAGGCCTGCGGGGTGCATTGGGTGCTGCCGAAACCGTCCGACCCGGATGTGATCCTGCGCACCGTACACGAGGCGCTCGGGATCACCGACCCGGTCATGCTGCCCTCGTTCACGGCGCCGCCGGCCGAGCCGAGCCGTATGTTCTCGATCGATAACACGGTGGCCGAATACCTGGTCGAAGTCGAGTCGAGCAGCAGCCAGGTACTCTCGCGCATCGCCAGCCACGGCCTGCCCGAGCCCTCGTACGACCTGTCCCAGATGACCGACCGGCTCTCGAGTTCCTTATCGAGCCTGCAGGCGGTGAGCCTGCGCCTGACGGCCCTGATCGAACTCGGGATCGAACTCGGGGCCGAGCGCGATCCGACCGCGCTGCTGGCCATCGGCTGCCGCGTGGCGCAGAACATCTGCGTGTCCAAATACGCCTGCATCGGCGTGCTCGATGAAGGCGCCGATGAACTGAGCTACTTTTCCTCGTGCGGCGAAAACCGCCAGGCGCGCGTGGTGGCGGCCACCCCGCGCGCCGGGGTGCTGGCCAAACTGCTCGACGACAAAATCCCGGTGCGCATGGACGGCATCGACGGCGACCCGCGCTCGGTCGGCCTGCCGCAGGGCCACCCGCCCGTGCATTCCTTCCTCGGCGTGCCGATCGCCTCGCGCGAGCGCGTGCATGGCTGGCTGTACCTGGTCGACAAACTCGGCGCCGACGGCTTTTCGGAAGTCGACGAGCGCGTTGCGGTGACGGTCAGCGCGCAGATCGCGGCGGCCTACGAAAACCTGCTGCTGTACGAAGAGATCAAGCGCCACCACTCGCAGCTGACGGCCGACATGACCGCGCGCATTCGCCTCGACGAAGACTTGCGGCGCTTTCGCACGGCGATGGACGCCACCGCCGACGCCATTTTCCTGATCGACCGCTCGGGCATGGCGTTTGTCGACGTCAACGCCACCGCCTGCCGCATGCTCGGTTTTTTTCGCGACGACTTCCTGGCGCTGTCGGCGCCGGCCCGGCCGGGCGAGGACGAGAACGACAAGCTGCGCCTGAAAGAGCTGTACGACAAGCTGCTCTCGGGCGACCAGTCGGGCGCCATGGCCGAACTGCTCCTGCAGCGCAAGGATGGCTCGCCGCTGTCGGTCGAAGTGCAGCGCCGCACCTTGCGCTCCGGTTCGAGCTGGATCCTGGTGGCGGTGGCGCGCGATATCACCGAGCGCAAGGAAGCCGAACTGCGCCTGCTCAAACTGGCCCACTTCGACACCCTGACCGGGCTGCCCAACCGCAGCCAGTTCTATTCGTCGCTCACGCGCGCGCTGGAACAGGCCGGGGAACACCGCTGGGCGGTGGGGGTGCTGTTTCTCGACGTGGACCGCTTCAAGACCGTCAACGACACGCTCGGCCATCCGATCGGCGACGAGTTGCTGCGCCAGTTCGCCGGCCGCCTGGTCGACTGCCTGCGCGTGCGCGACACCATCGGCCGCTTCGGCGGCGACGAATTCGCCGCCATCCTGATGCTGCCGGAAGGGCCGCAGACGGCGATCGCCGTGGTCGACAAGATCCGCGAAACCCTGCGCCGCCCGTTCGACCTGGAAGGGCACGAGGTGACCGTCACGGCCAGCATCGGCATCACCGTCTACCCGGACGATGGGCTCGACGCCGACACCCTGATCAAGTACGCCGACACGGCCATGTACCGCGCCAAGGAAGCCGGGCGCGATGCGTTCCGCTTTTTCACGGCCGAGATGAACGCGCAGTCGCTGGCCCGGCTGGACCTGGAAAACGCGCTGCGGCGCGCCATCGACCATGGCGAATTCGTGCTGTACTACCAGCCCAAGGTGCATATCGGGTCGGGCCGCATCAGCGGCGCCGAAGCGCTGATCCGCTGGAAGCGGCCGGGCCATGGCATGGTGTCCCCGGGCCTGTTCATCCCGATCCTGGAAGAGACGGGCCTGATCGTGCGGGTCGGCACCTGGGTGCTCAATGAAGCGTGCCGCAAGATCAGCGACTGGGGCAAGAGCAAGATCGGGCCGGTACACCTGTCGGTAAACGTCTCGGGCATCCAGTTTTTCGTCGGCGGCCTGGAACAGGAAGTGCTCAACGCGATCAAGGTACACGACATCGCGCCCGAACTGCTGGAGCTCGAACTGACCGAAAGTTCGCTCATGTCGAACGCGGAAGACACGATTACCGTGCTGCGCAACCTGAAGGCGCTCGGCATCCAGATTTCGATCGACGATTTCGGTACCGGCTATTCGAGCCTGGCGTACCTGAAGCGCTTCCCGATCGACAAGCTGAAGATCGACATCGCGTTCGTGCGCGAAGTGACCAGCAACCCGGACGACGCGGCCATCGTGCTGGCCATCATCAACATGGCGCACAGCCTGAAACTGCAGGTGATCGCCGAAGGCGTGGAGAAGGATGCGCAACTGGCCTACCTGCGCCGCCACGGCTGCGACGAGATGCAGGGCTACTACTTCAGCCGCCCGCTGCCGGAAGAAGAATTCGAACAGATGCTCGGCGAAGGCAAGTACCTGATGCCGCCGCTCGACGAGTCGCTGCTGAACCAGCAAACCCTGCTCATCGTCGACGACGACGCCTTCATGCTCGACGTGCTGTCGGACTTCCTGGCGCAGGACGGCTACCGCATCCTGACCGCGCAGACGGCGGCCGAAGGCTTCGATATCCTGGCGCGCCACAAGGTGCAGGTGATCCTGTGCGACCAGTGCATGCCGCTCATGAGCGGGACCGAATTCATGGAGCGGGTCAAGAACCTGTGCCCGGATACCTTCCGCATCATGCTGTCGGCGTATTCGGACCTCACGCCCATCATGGCGGCGATTAACCACGGGGCGATCGACCGTTTTTACACCAAGCCGTGGAAGGGAGCGGTCCTGCGCGAGAATATCCGCGAGGGCTTCCGCCTGCACCGCCAGATGCACGGGCGCCAGGCGGCCTGATAGCGCGCCCATAAATCTCCGGGACCCGGCCCGCATGATACGATTGCGCTTCGTCCAACCGGGTTTTCGCGCAAGAGAGATTGATGCAAACAGATATAGCTGCCGATATCGCCGCCATCGAGGCGATTTCATCAGTGCCAACCATCCTCGAAGCGGTGGCCGCGATCACGGGGCTGCGCTTGGTCTGCATCGCGCGCGTGGCGCAAGATTCGTGGACCACCTGCGCGGTGCGCGACGAACTCGGGTTCGGCCTGAAGGTCGGCGACGGCCTCGATGTGGCCAGCACCTTGTGCGAGCAAGTGCGCGACACCAAGCGGCCCGTCATCATCGACAATGTGAGCGAAGATACGCGCTACCGCCACCACCACACCCCGCGCATGTACGGCTTCCAGAGTTACATCTCGCTGCCGATCCAGCGGCCGGACGGCTCCTGTTTCGGCACCTTGTGCGGGCTCGATCCCTTGCCGGCGCAGTTGTCGAACACGGCCACCGTGTCGAGCATGACGCTGTTCGCCCAGCTCATCTCCAAGCACCTCGAAACCGAACTGAAACTGAGCGAATCGCAGTCGGCCCTGCTGGGCGAGCGCGATACGTCGGAGTTGCGCGAGCAGTTCATCGCCGTGCTCGGGCACGATGTGCGCACCCCGCTGTCGTCGATCATGCTCGGCACCGAGCTGCTGCGGCGCGAGCACTTGAGCGCGCAGGCCGAGGGCGTGCTCGAGCGCATGCGGCGCAGTGCGCTGCGCATTTCGGCGCTGGTCAACGACGTCATGGATTTTACGCGAGGACGCATGGGTGGCGGCATCGCGCTCGACTTGCGTAACGAGAGCGGCTTGCGGCAGTCGCTCGAACAGGTGGTGGCCGAGCTGCAGGGCGCCTATCCGGAACAGCGCATCGGGCTCGAAATCGACCTGCCCGAGACCGTGTACTGCGACCCGGCGCGCATCCAGCAGTTGCTGTCGAACCTGCTCAAGAACGCGCTGGTGCATGGCGCGCGCAGCGAGCCGGTGCAGGTCAGCGCCCGCGCGCGCGACGGCCAGTTCGAGATCAGCGTCAGCAACGGCGGGCCGGCCATCGCGCCGGCCAGGATCGGGCAGCTGTTCAAGCCATTCTGGCGCGCGTCCAGCCAGGTCGCCAGCGAGGGCCTGGGCTTGGGCCTGTTCATCGCGTCCGAAATCGCCCGTTCGCACGGCGCTACGCTGGACGTGGTTTCCGACGATGGCGCCACCCGCTTCACGTTCGGCATGCGCGCCGGCGCATCGGTCGAGCGGCGCCTGCTGGCGCGCGCATGAGGGGCGCACGGGCGCTGGCGATGCTGTCGATGCTGGCGGCGGGCGCGCCTGCCGCCGCCGAAACCATGATTCCCCTCCAGGCGCGCGCGCCGTCCGAGGCCGAGGTGAAAACCTTCCATGCGTATTACCAGAAGCGCTTTCCCGATAATCACGGTGCGCAGCCGGCGTTTGCCGTCACGCGCCCGCACATTGACGCGCGGTGGCAGCTCACGGCAACGGTCAATATGGCGCCGCGGCGCGGACTCAAGCTGCTGTGCCGCATGCAGCGCATCGAATTTACTTACGCCGCCAGCGGCCAGTGGAGCGCCGACGAGCATCTGCGCCAGTTCGTCTGGCTCGACCGCGCCAGCGGCTGTGCGATCCCGGCCAAGCCGGTGGAGCTGTTGCAGCGCATGCCCGACACGGAGTTGACGGCCGTGCTGGCGCAGCAGGCCACATTGCTGGACAAAGCGCGCTTGCTGATGGCCGGAAACAGCGACTGTGCGCGCTATCGTTCGCTGCCGTTCGCGCTGCACGCGATCGATGTCGGCGCCACCGGATCGAGTAGCGAGGAAATGGTGGCGCTGAACTACCGCACCGCGTACGACGCCGACGTTACCGTCTGGGCGCGCCGCAGCGGCGCCGACTACGATCCGTGGAACGCCGCATGCGGCAGGACGATCAAGCCCTGGACAACGCAAGACAGACCTTGAGCCGCGTCTATACAACATGGCGATGAGGCAATGCAAATCTCGGGTGCGGCCGTTCGCGAGCCGTTACAATCAATGTCCAAATATGCAGGAGGCCCTGGCGGGTGCGCGCCGATCGCCTGGCTCGGCGCCCGGTTTTGCCGAGACGCTCCTGGAAATTCTGCGCAATCATTACCGTCTTTCGCAGAGCGACCCGGAGAGCGGCAACAGGCAATAGCGATGCGGGCCGGCGCTGTGGGCCCGGTCCTTCGCTGCACCCCTTCGAATACGACCAACTGCGCACGGTGCATATCGAAGCGCTGGTGGAGTATCCCGATTCGGAAGCGGCCAAGGCATGGACCGACCATTTTGCGTACGGCCGCGCTGTGCGGCATGACGCCATCTATTTTTTGAGCGCGAATACGCGTCTGACCGTGTTCGCATCCGATGTGGTGCTGCTGGATATGGAGTAAGCCCGATGACGCCAGATAAACAAGCCAGCGTGGGCCAGGTGGGCAGCGTGTTGTTCATGAGCGCCGACGACGCCAGCGAGGTGCCGCCAGAGGTGGCCGCGCGCACCTACGTCATCCGCATCCTCGACGGCCAGGCGGTCGGGCACCACGTCTATCCGCCGCTGCGCGCGGGACACGCCTGGGTGCGCGAATATGCCTTCGACGACGTCGAGCCGGACGCTGCCCGCGCGCCGGCGCGGCATCTGTTCACGGAAGCGATCGCCCAGGCCATCTTGCGCGACCTGCGGGAGGTGCTCGTACACGACGGGATCGACCTGCTGCTGGTGCATTGTTTCGCCGGCGCCAGCCGTTCCCCGGCCGTGGCCGAGGTGCTCGCCGGCCTGTATGGCGTGTCGATTGCGGACACGTGCTATCCGCGCGATCCGCGCTTCAAGCTTACGCCCAACAAGCATGTGTATGCCACAATGGCGCGCGTCGCGTCCCGGGACTGACTGGCACCCGGTGCGCTTTAGAACGCACTCTCTAGCGTAGCTCACTAGAATGGACCGCAGCGATCCGACCCACATTTCATTCACGGAGTTCCGCAATGACAAAAAAACTCAAGCCGCAGGCCGTCGAGGACGACTCGCAACTGGCCGACGCCGTACGCACCTCGGCGCACCAGATCTGGCAAGCCGGCCTTGGCGCGTTCGCCAAGGCGCAGGAAGAGGGCAGCCGGGTGTTCAGCAAACTGGTCCAGGAAGGCAACGACCTGCAAAAACGCACCCGCTCGATGGCCGAGGACAAGGCCGGCGGCGTGGCCGAGGGCGCCGCCAGCGTGGCCGAACTGGTGGCGCGCCAGGCGTCCGGATCGTGGGACAAGATGGAGCAGGTGTTCGAAGACCGCGTCACGCGCGCCCTGGCCGGCATGGGCGTGCCGACCCGGGCGGAAGTCGAGGCGCTGGCCGTGCGCGTCGAGGAACTGAGCAAGCTGGTGGCGCAACTGAGCGCTCAAGCGGCTCCCGCCAGGCCGGTAGCAGCCAAGCCGGCCCCCAAGCCGGCAGCCAAGCGCGCGGCCGGGGCGCCTGCCAAGCCGGCCGCCAAGGCGGTAGCCAAGGCCGCAGCGGCGCCACGCAAGCGCGCAGCGGCCAAAACGCCCGCGCCGAAAGGCGGGCAGGGCGCCTGACCGTACGCCGGGGTATTGTCATTTGACCCTGTGAGGGCAGCCATGTTCGGTGTTATGCTTGCATGAGAAAAAACACCGACCGCCCCGCCATGCTACAGAAAGCTCCCCGCCGCACCCGTGAACGCATCCTCGAATTGTCGTTGCGGCTGTTTAACGAGTTCGGCGAGCCGAATATCACCACCACGGTGATCGCCGAGGAGATGAATATTTCTCCGGGCAATCTCTACTACCATTTTCGCAACAAGGATGACATCGTCAATTCGATCTTCGTGCAGTTCGAAGCCGAGATCGAGCGCATCCTGACGGTGCCGGACGGGCGCCGCTCGAACATCGAGGATGTGTGGATCTACCTGCATCTGATGTTCGAACTGATCTGGCGCTACCGTTTTTTCTATCGCGACCTGAACGACCTGCTCTCGCGCAACCGCAAGCTCGAACTGCATTTCAAGCTGATCCTGGCGCACAAGATCAAGGTGGCCAAGGAGTTGTGCGAAGACCTGCGCAGCGAAAAGTCGCTCGAAGCGTCGGACGCCGACATCAACGCCATGGCCACCAACATGGTGGTGGTGGCCACCTACTGGCTGTCGTACGAATACGTGCTCAATCCGCGCAAGTATTCGGAGCAGCAGGCCATGTCGGACGCGCTGGCGCGCGGCTGCTACCAGGTGCTCTCGCAGATCGGTCCCTACCTGCGCGGCGACACGCACCTGCTGTTCCAGAAGCTGTCCGAGGAATACCTCAAAAAGCTTAAATAAGAAAACTCAGACAAGAAGCGGCACACAATGAAGTCAATCGCAGTCTATTGCGGCGCCTCGTACGGCGCCTCGCCGCTGTACGCGGACAGCGCGCGCGCCATGGGCCGCGCGCTGGTGGAACAGGGCATCGGCCTGGTATATGGCGGCGGCAAGGTCGGCCTGATGGGCGTCATCGCCGACGAAGTGCTGCGCCTGGGCGGCGACGCGGTCGGCGTGATTCCGCAGGCGCTGGTCGAACGCGAACTGGCGCACGGCGGCCTGAGCAAGCTGTTCATCGTGCGCGACATGCATGAGCGCAAAGCCATGATGGCCGAGCTGTCGGATGGCTTCATCGCCATGCCGGGCGGGATGGGCACGCTCGAAGAACTGTTCGAGATGCTGACCTGGTCGCAGCTCGGCATCCACCGCAAGCCGGTCGGCGTGCTCAATACCGGCGGCTTCTACGACCTGCTGGCCGCGTTTGTCATGCACCAGCATCGCGAAGCCTTCGTGCGCGAAGACCATGTGGGGCTGATGATGGTCGAAGCCGAGCCGCAGGCGCTGCTGGCGCGCCTGCTGGCCCGCTAGGCAAGGCCGGCCGCCCGTGTCCGGCGCCATCGTGCTGCTGGTGCTGCTCGCCGCGCTGCTGCACGCGAGCTGGAATGCACTGGTCAAGGCCGGCCCCGATAAACTCCTTTCCACGGTGCTGGTGGCCAGCGGCGGCGCTGTGCTGGCCGCGCTGGCGCTGCCGTTCCTGGCGCTGCCGGCGCCGGCCAGCTGGCCGTGGCTGATCGCGTCGGCCTGCTGCCACCTGGCTTACTACCGGCTGCTGGCCGCCGCCTATGCGCATGGCGACATGAGCCACGCGTATCCGCTGATGCGCGGCAGCGCGCCCTTGCTGGTGGCATTCGCTTCCGCCGCGTTCGTCGGGGAAGTGCTCAGCCTGCGGCAGTATGGCGCGATCGCGCTCATTTGCGCCGGCGTGCTGGCGATGAGCCTGTGGCGCGCCGCTGGCGCCACGCCGCCCTCGCGCCGCGCCACCTTGTTCGCCTTGCTCAACGCCGCCGTGATCGCGTGCTACACGCTGGTCGACGGCATCGGCGTGCGCCGCTCCGGCGCGCCGCTGGCCTACACACTGTGGCTGTTCGCGCTGTCGGCCGCTGTGCTGCTCGTGTCGGTGATGGGCGAGCGCCAGGCCTTGCGCGCTTATGCGGGCCGGTACTGGAAGACCGGCCTGCTCGGCGGCTTTGTTTCGATGGCCTCGTACGGGCTGGCCCTGTGGGCGATGACGGCGGCGCCGGTGGCCGTCATCGCCGCGCTGCGCGAAACGTCGATCCTGTTTGCGGCGCTGATCGCCAGCGTGTTCCTGCGCGAGCGGCTCGGCGTGCGGCGCCTGTGCGCGGTCGGCATGATTGCCGGCGGTGCGGTGGCGATGCGTTTTGCGTAATGCGCCCGAGGTGTTTCCGGGCCTCTCGCCACCTGGCATCAGGGCGGACGTGGCGGAACATGGCGGGTTTGATGAAAGCGATTGTTCGTTTAGCCGTACGCCATCGCCCAATAATCCCAGGGAAGATCTGCGGTCATTTGACGTCAGTTCCTTCATCTATGATGCGCAGGAACGCCTGATAGGCATAAACCCGGCCGCGTAGCTTGCCGGTGATTTCTTTCACGAGCTGGAGTTTTTCCAACCCGGTCAACGCATTATTCACCGTTGGCATGCTAAGGCCTGTTCGTTCGCAAACCTGGCTCGCGTTCACGAACGGTTGATTTTGGAGCAGCTCATGCACGCGCAACATGGAATTGGCTTGTTCACCGACCGCTACGATGCGAGCTCGATCAGCGGCGAACAATGCCACAATGCGCAGCGCGCTGTCGTGGGCATTGTTGGCGGTTGCCGCCACGCCTGTCAGGAAGAATTCCAGCCAGGCCTCCCACGTGCCTCGCTGACGGACCTCCTGCAGCAGGCGATAATAGTCAGCCCGGTGAGTTTTCAAGTACAGGCTCAGGTACAGTAAAGGTTCCCTCAGCACTTGTTGCTCGACCAGGAACAGGGCGATCAGCAATCTACCCAATCGGCCGTTGCCATCCAAGAACGGATGGATTGATTCAAACTGTACGTGCAGCAGGCCAGCTTTGATTAATGGCGGCAGGTCATTGTCCTCGTGCAGGAAGGTTTCCAACGCCGCCAGGCAAATCTTCATTTCAGGAACCGGGGGAGGGACGTAAGTGGCATTGCCTGGACGTGTGCCGCCCAGCCAATTTTGGGAACGGCGGAAAACGCCGGGTTCTTTGCCGCTGCCACGCCCGTCTTTCAGCAGCAGCGCGTGCATGTCGCATAGCAGTCGAAGACATAGTGGTAATCCCTGTGGACCAGGGTCGCGCATGCGCTCAAGTCCGGACATCATCGCTTTCACATAATTTGACACCTCGCTGACATCGTCGATTGGTTTCCCGGCAGCGGCGGCGAGCTCAAAGCGCAGAAGATCGTCAAGAGTGGACTGCGTGCCTTCGATCTGCGACGATAACACCGCCTCTTTTCTAACGTACATGTATAGAAATAGGGCCTTGTCCGGTAACATCATGGCGATGCCGTCCAAGCGCCCGATAGCGCGATCGGCGTCGCTCAATTTGCGTATCAGCAAAGGCGATAGTTCCAATGCGGGCACTGGTGGCAGTGGTGCTGGTACATAGGCTCGCACCGTCTCATCGAACGCGATAGTGGTGACGTAGTGGGGCTCTATGCCGTTTTGAGTGGAACTGGACAGCCGGCACGGTAGATGGTAGATCGCAACGGAGCGGCGGCTGGTTGTAGTGGATTGGCCGGAAGGTTTTTAAACTTGGACATGCGAAGGTAGGCGAT